>JADLFD010000614.1 GCA_020845805.1 Verrucomicrobiales bacterium
AGTCTTCCCCGATCGTCCGCAGCCAGGGGGAGTTTCGCAGGGTGCCGTCGTCATTCAGCGCCTCGTTCACCACATCCCAGCCGTGGATTCGGCCCTGGTATCGGCCGACGACCGTCCGGATATGGTCGCGCATGCGCTCGAGGAGGACTTCGCGCGAGGCGGGCTTCCCTTCCTGGTCTTGAAAGACCCAGGGGGGCGTCTGGGAATGCCAAACCAAGGTATGCCCGATGATCGTCCAGCCCTGCTGGGTGCCGAACTCCACGAAGCGGTCCGCCTGTTCGAAGGTGTACTGATCTGGCTTGGGGTGGAGGGGGCCCCATTTCAGCGCGTTTTCCGCCGTGATGGAGTTGAAGTGCTGGCGGATGAGCGGCGCGTCGGCGTGGTCTGGACTGGAGAACTGGCCGGTATTCAGGGCCACGCCGACCAGGAAATCGGAGCGGAACACCTCGTGAAGCGAGGGGCCCGTCGCGGCGTGAGCGGAGCCCAGGACGGCCCCGGCGAAGAGGAGGGAGAGCCACTGCTTCCAGGGTGAGGACGTCACAGGCATGTGCATTCGGGCGGTGAGTTGACGGTGGATGAGGGAGGGCACGCGCGGGCGAGGTCGCCTCGGCGGCGCCCCTTGGAGCGGGTCCTACTCGCCATTCCAGCGGAAGGTTTCGTCCCGGGCCAACTTTATCTCGCGCGTCTGGGCCTGGTAGCGCACGCGGGTGGTGCCTCCGTGGAGCGATCGGAAGGTGGCCTGGCTGAGCTTTCCGTCCTGCCAGGTGACCTCGACCTCCCAACCTCCGCGCGCGCGCAAGCCGGCGACACGACCGGTGGGCCAGGCCTTCGGAAGGGCGGGCAGGAGTTCGATTTCGCCGACGCGGCTCTGCACAAGCATCTCGGCGATGGCGGCGGCGCCTCCGAAATTGCCGTCGATTTGGAAGGGCGGGTGCGCATCGAACAGGTTGGGGTAGGTGCGCTCCGGACTGAGTAGAAATTTCAGGATGTCATAAGCGTGATCGCCCTGGCCCAGGTGGGTCCAGAGGCCGATGCGCCAGGCGGTGGCCCAGCCGGTGGCCTTGTCGCCGCGGATTTCCAGGGACTTGGCCACGGCGGCCGCCAGTTCCGGAGTGTCGCGCCGCGTGATATCGCGCCCTGGATAGAGCCCGTAGAGGTGGGAGACGTGCCGGTGATGGATGTCGCCGGCCTGAAGGTCCCAGTCCTCCAACCATTCCTGGAGCTGGCCGGACGCGCCGATTTGGTTGGGGGCGAGCCGCGCGCGCGCGGTCGTGAGTTGGCGGCGAAGGTCTTCATCCACGCCGAGGATTTGGCACGCGCGCGCAGTGTGAGCGAACAGGTCACGCAGGATCTGCATATCCATGGTGGGCCCGGCGCAGAGGGCTGAGCCACGGGGATGTTCGTTCTCTGGGGAGATCGAGGGATTGGTCACGAGCCAGCGACGACTGGGATCCTCCTGCAGCGTATCGAGGAAGAACTCGCAGGCGCCTTTGAGCACCGGGTAGATGCGCTTCAGGTCGGCAGGATCACCGCTGAACTCGTAGCGATCCCAGAGGTGCAGGCACAACCAGGCGCCGCCACAGGGCCACATGCCCCAGTTGGGTCCGTCGATGGGGGCGGTGGCCCGCCAGAGGTCGGTGTTGTGGTGCACGACCCAGCCTCGCGCGCCGTACATGCTGCGGGCGGTGCGGGCGCCGGTGAGGGTCAGGTCATTCACCATCGCGATCAGCGGCTCAACGCATTCGGCCAGGTTGCCGGACTCGGCGGGCCAGTAGTTCATCTCCGTGTTGATGTTGATGGTGTACTTGCCGCCCCAGGGTGGGCTCTTGCTTTCGTTCCAAAGTCCCTGCAGCGGGGCGGGCTGGCCTCCGGGTCGCGAGGCACTGATCAGGAGATAGCGCGCGAACTGGTAGTAAAGCGTCGCGAGTTGAGGATCCCCGCCCTGGGCGAAGCGTTGGATCCGGGTGTCGGTCGGCAACCGGGCGGCCTCCGTTCGGCCAAGGTCGAGCGTCACACGCCCGAACAGCGCCTGATAATCGGTCAGGTGGGCCGTGCGCAGTTGGTCGGGAGACTTGGGTGCGGCGGCGGTGAGCGCCTGGGTCACGCGCAGCTCCGGGTCTCCGCTCACGTCGTCGAATCGTCGAAAACTGGTGGCCGCCGCCACGAGCAGCGTGACCTCGTCCGCGTTGGCCACGGACACCTCGTTGGTTCCGGCCCGGATCTGACCGCCTGAGGCTCGGATCTTCACGCGGCATTGGTAGGACAACTGTCCCTTCACCCCGCTGGCATCGCCGCCGCGGCCGCGCAGGACGAGCGTGTCGCCTCCGACCGTTTCCACGGTGACGTTCATGGGCGATCGCATGCCGGCCACGAACGAGACTTTCCCCGGTTGATCCGCCGTGAGGCGAAACACGATCACGTCGTCGGGAGCGCTGGCGAACAGCTCGCGCGTGAAGCGAACTCCGTCCTGCGTGTAACGCACCGTGGCGGTGGCCTCTGGAAGATTCAGCTCACGCCGGTAGCCCGCGACGTTCGTGGTGCCCGGAAAGGTCAGGAGCAGATCGCCGACGGTCTGGTAGGGCATCTGTTCCAGTGGCCTGGCCATGACCTTGGCGCTGACCAGGGCGGTGGCTTCGCGGTATTTCCCCGCGTTGACCAGGTCGCGGACCAGCGGCAGCGCCTCCTTCGCGGCGGGATTGACGGGGTCGTAAGGGCCGCCGGCCCAGAGCGTGCCTTCATTCAGTTGAAGCCGCTCCTGCTGCGGGCCGCCGAAGATCATCGCACCCAGTCGCCCGTTGCCGACGGGCAACGCCTCCACCCATTTCGCTGCGGGCCGATCGTACCAGAGCACCAGCGGCGACTCGTCGGCGGGAGCGCTGACGACGGCGTCCGCGGCGGACAAGGGAACTGGAGCAACAGCGACAGCGACGGCGAAGCTCAAGGCGAGCCTCGGGCCATTCAAAAGTCTCAACAGGCGTTTCATGGCGATCACGGACGCGGATGCCGTCCGGGCTCCTGAGATTACGACGACCCGGCGGACGCCTAGAAGCGTTGCGGGGCGAAAAGCGGTGACGCCGCTGGCCGAGGCGGCCGGGGCCAGGTTGCCCACGGGATGGACACGGGCCTGGGGGCATGGCTTCGGAGCCCGCGGCCCCCTTGATGGACGACAGGGTGGTGGACCATCAGGGTTTGGACAGGCTGGACAGCATGGACCTGATAGGACGCAGCGAGGGCGTGCTTGCCCGCGGGAGCCACTGAGATTCCAATGCATCCTTCATGACTGCGGAAGACGAGGTGCCGTGGGGGCACGACATCGCTCCCGCCGACCGTGGAATTCAAAACTCTGAACCGAACCCCGATCCATGAGCACCCACACGATTCGACTTCACCGCGTCTTGCGCAGCAGCCCGGAGAAGATCTACCGCGCCTTTCTTGATCCGGACGCGATGAACAAGTGGCTGCCTCCCCATGGGTTCACGTGTCGGGTGCATCATCTGGAGGCCAAGGTGGGCGGCACCTTTCGCACCTCGTTCACCAATTTCACCACCGGCAAGAGCCATGCCTTTGGTGGGGAATTCCTCGAGTTGGTTCCCCACGAACGCCTCTGTTACACCGACCGATTTGAAGATCCGAACCTGCCGGGGACGCTGCGGGTCACGGTGACGCTGAAGGCGGTATCGTGTGGCACCGAAGTCAGCATCGTGCAGGAGAACGTGCCTGCGGTGATTCCCGCGGAGGCCTGTTACCTGGGGTGGCAGGAGACGCTCGTGCAGTTGGCGCAGTTGGTGGAGCCCGAGATCCCGGGATGAGCGAAGACGCGCTCAGGCATACCGGACCCGGTATGGATTCCAGGCAAGCCCTGGTGTTTGCCATTCTTGAGGACCGGCGGGGCGAGGTGAAGCGGTTGCTGCAGCGGCACCCGGAACTGGCGGGATGCCCGGTGGCAGAGCAGGACTTCTGCCCCCCGCAGCTTGAGCACTGGGTCTACCAGGGAGACACCGGATTGCACCTTGCTGCCGCTGGGTATCGCGTGGAGATCCTGGCAACGTTCCTGGCTGCCGGAGCTGAAGCGTCCGCGTGTGCCGACCGACGGCGCAGCCAACCGATCCACTACACCGCGGATGGTCACCGTCGAAGTCCGGCCTGGGATGAATCGCGGCAGGCAGCGGCCATCCGAATCCTGCTCGACGCGGGCGCCAACCGGGATGCCCAGGACGAAAACGGAGCCACTCCCTTACATCGTGCCGTACGCACCCGATGCGCCGGCGCCGTGAATTTGCTCCTGCGCTCCGGGGCAACTCCGACGATCCAAAACCGGTCCGGCTCCACACCGTTTCATTTGGCCGTGATGGATACGGGGCGAGGTGGATCCGGTACCAGGGAAGCACGTCTGGCTCAGGGGGAGATCGTACGCGCGTTCCTGGAACATGGGGTTCTCCCCACGCTCAAGGATGCGAAGGGACGGTCGGTTCTGGAATCGGCCAGGAGCGAGTGGATCCGCAGGATTCTCACCGGGGGTGCGGGCGAAATCTCGCGATAGGAATCGAAGGTTTGGAATTGGACCGTCTCGGGCCGGCCAAGCCGGGGAGTAATCCCCCGAAAGCGGCATAGCCGCGAGTGCGGTCATGGTTAAGCTCCTGCCCCGCTCCTCACGGAGCAGGAACGCATGAAACCCGATCGCACTTC
>JADLFD010000615.1 GCA_020845805.1 Verrucomicrobiales bacterium
ACGGCCTCCCGGAGACGGTGCCCGTGGTGGGCCCCTTCGCTGGATCCCTTTCGGACTCGGGAGAGACGGTCACCCTGCAGCGGCCGGATTCCCCGGACCTGCTGCCGGACGGCACGATCTTGGTTCCGTACATCGGGGTTGATGAAGTGGATTATGGTTCGAGCGCTCCCTGGCCGGCCTTGGTGGGAACTGGGTGGTCCCTGGAGCGCAAGGTGCCCGTGGGTTATGGCGACGATCCGGCCAGCTGGCGTGCCAGCGGGGGAGATCCTTCCCCGGGCGTGGAGATCGGCGCCAACCGCCCACCCACGGCCAACGCCGGTCCCGATCGCGAGATCGAGAGTGCGGTGTTCCCCGTGGAATTGACCCTGGCCGGGGCGGGTGCCGACGACGGATTACCCGCCGTTCCGGGTCGGATGGCATTCCAATGGTCGCAGGTAAACGGCCCCGGAACCGTGGCCTTGATCGAGGGAACGCGTTCCAACGCGGTGGTGCGCCTGCCGGGTACCGGGACTTATACGCTGCGTTTGACGGTCAGCGATGGAGAGCGGTCGCGAACCGACGACCTCGTCCTGCTCGTCACGCGACCTGCGGAGGACCGTGTCTTCCTCGCCGCGGGTTCCGCCTGGAAGTACCTGGCCGATGGTTCGGACCAAGGCAGCGCGTGGCGTGCGCGCGATTTCAACGACGCAGCGTGGCCGTCGGGTCGGGCCCAGTTCGGATATGGGGATGGCGACGAAGTGACCACCCTGCCCACCACGGCCGGAGGCAACCGGATCAATACCTTCTACTTCCGAACTCGCTTCGACGTGGCAGACCCGGCCGCGGTCTCCGCGCTCACCGTCCGCCTGGTGCGCGACGATGGGGCCATGGTCTATCTCAATGGAACCCTGGTCTTCCGGTCCAACATGCCCGAGGGAGAGATCAATGCCGCCACGGCCGCCAGCGAGGTGGTAGGCGATGCCAATGAGTCCGCGTTCTTCGATCAGGCAGTCGACACCTCGCTCCTGCGTGCCGGCTCCAACGTGCTCGCCGTGGAGGTGCACCAGCAGAACGTGAACAGCAGCGACGTGAGTTTTGATCTGCGCCTGGAGGGCAGGGTTCTGCCAATCAATCGCTCGCCGACGGTCAGTGCCGGAGCTGATTTCACCGCAGCTGTGAACGAGCCGGCGTTGCTCGCAGGCACCTTCCAGGATGATGGCCTGCCCAGTCCACCTGGCGTCGTGCGGGTGGAGTGGCGGCAGGTCTCGGGTCCGGCGACCGCTCTGATCGAGGGCACCAACCTGCCCAATGCCCGCGTGACCTTTGCCGCGCCTGGCACCTACGTGTTGCGCCTCACCGCCGAGGACGGCGCCGCTACGGTTTCGGACGAAGTATCCGTCACTGTCGGGGGAGATCCGTACCAAGGTTGGCTGACCGAGCACTTCACAGGTGCCGAACTGGGGATGCCTGAGATCTCCGGCGAGAACGCCGATCCGGACGGGGATGGTCAAGGCAACCGGGCTGAGTACCTGAGTGGGACGCTGCCGCGTGACGGGAACAGCGTCCTGCGCTTGCGTGTGACACGCATTGATCGGACTCGGCTTCTGCTCGGCGTTGCGGCCATTCAGGGACGCGCCTACGCGGTGGAGGAGCGTGACGGTGCGGCACCCGGGGTGTGGCGCACCGTGGCACGGATCGAAGCGGCAGCCTGCACTTGCGAGGTCGAGGTCGGGGTGGCGCGGCAAGATTCACTGGAGACTCGGTTCTTCCGAGTGCGCACCCCGTGAAGGAGGGCGGGCGCGGGCGAGGTGTTTATTCCCCGCCCGCTGGCCGTGTCCGCCCCCATCCGTGACTCCCAGAGGACTGCCCGCGGTGCGCCGCTGACTCTTCGGAGCAACCGTAGGGCATGAGGGCTTGCCGAACGGCAGCATCGTGCTCTGATGCCGCCTCGTTTCGTTGCATGGCCACCACCTCTCGCCCGTCGCTCGTCTGGTTCCGTAACGACCTCCGACTCGCTGACCAGCCCGCGTTGGATCTGGCGATTCGCGCCGGCGGACCGGTGATTCCGGTGTTTATCTGGGCACCCGACGAGGAAGCGCCTTGGAGTCGTGGCGGTGCTTCGCGCTGGTGGTTGCACCATTCCCTCGTCGCCCTCGACGCCCGGTTACGTGAGCTCGGGTCGCGGTTGATCGTCCGGCTTGGTCCCACTCGTGAAACCCTTCACGACCTCGTCCGCGAAACCAAGGCGCGTGCCGTCTACTGGTCGCGAAGGTATGAACCGGCGCTGATCGCCCGCGATGTGCAGATCAAAGAGTCTCTCAAGGCCGCCGGGGTGGAAGCCGAGAGCTGCAACGCGGCCCTGCTCAAGGAGCCTTGGACCGTGCTGAACCAAAGCCGGAAGCCGTTTCAGGTGTTCACCCCTTTCTGGAAACATTGCCTCGCCGCCTTGGATCCCGGAGTGCCGCTTCCGGCGCCCTCGAATCTGACTTCTCCGGAGCGCTGGCCTCGGTCGTATCCCCTCGAGGAGTGCCGTTTGTTGCCTCGCATCCCCTGGGATGCAGGGCTTCGCTCCGAGTGGTCCCCGGGGGAGTCAGGGGCTCACCAGCGCCTGGCCAGATTCGTGGAAGCTGCGGCCCAGGACTACGCACAGACTCGCAATCGGCCGGATCTTGCCGGGACTTCGAGACTCTCGCCGCATCTCCATTTTGGGGAAATCGGTCCCCGCCAGGTCTGGGACGCGTTGCGCTCGGCTCCTCAACCCAGCGGGGCCGGCGTGGACGACTGGAAGAAATCGCAATTTGTGGCGGAGATCGGTTGGCGCGAGTTCGCCTACCATCTTCTCTTCCATTTCCCCACCACTCCGGAAACACCCCTGCGTCGCGACTTCGAACGCTTTCCCTGGCGCACCGACCCTGCCGCATTGCGGGCCTGGCAACGTGGCCTCACCGGCTACCCTTTGATCGACGCCGGAATGCGCGAACTCTGGGCCACGGGATGGATGCACAATCGTGTTCGGATGGTGGCCGGCTCCTTCCTTGTGAAGGACCTCCTGCTCTCTTGGCGGGAGGGGGCGGCATGGTTTTGGGACACCTTGGTAGACGCCGACCTGGCTTCCAATACCCTCGGCTGGCAGTGGGTGGCCGGGTGCGGTGCGGATGCTGCTCCGTACTTCCGCGTGTTCAATCCAGTGGGGCAAGGGGAGAAGTTCGATCCGGAGGGACGCTACATCCGGCGCTGGATCCCGGAACTCGGGCGCCTGCCCAACGAATATCTCCACGCCCCGTTCGACGCCCCACGGCAGGTGCTTGCGGCGGCTCGAATCGAGCTGGGAAAGACCTATCCCGAACCCATCGTCCGGCACACTGCGGCGCGCATCGCCGCCTTGGAGGCTTTCTCGAAGATTCGTCCTGCCGACGGTCCCCCGGTATCCCCAGCTTGAAAAG
>JADLFD010000616.1 GCA_020845805.1 Verrucomicrobiales bacterium
GCATCGCCTGGCTGGTCATCGTCGCCGCCGAAATGCTCACCGGCCGGCCCGGGGTCGGAGGTTTCCTCTGGCAGGAATACAACGCGCTCGTCTACGAGCACATCATCCTCTGCATCGTCACCATCGGGCTGGTCGGCTTCGTGCTCGATCGCTTGATGAGTCTCGCCGAGTCCCGCTTCAAAACCGCCTGACCCCCTCCCATGGCCTTCCTCCAACTCCAGGGTGTCTCCAAGGGTTTCGGATCCGGTCCCACGCGAACCGAGGTCCTGCGCGACCTCCACCTCGACATCGAGAAAGGTGAGTTCGTCGCCATCGTAGGCTACTCCGGCGCCGGCAAGACGACCCTGATCAATCTCATCTCCGGACTCAGCCGGCCCGACGCCGGTTCGGTGACCCTCAATGATCTGGAGATCACCGCTCCCGGCCCCGACCGCGGCGTGGTGTTCCAGAACTACTCGCTGCTCCCGTGGCTGTCCGTCGCGGAGAATATCCGGCTCGCCGTCGACCAAGTCTTCCCCAACTGGGCCGAGTCCAAGAAGGCGCAGCACGTCGATCGATACATCGCCATGGTCAACCTCAGCCCCGCCCGCGACAAACGGCCCGCCGAACTCTCCGGCGGCATGCGCCAGCGGGTCAGTGTCGCGCGCGCACTCGCCATGGATCCGCAGATCCTGCTCCTCGATGAACCGCTCAGCGCACTCGATGCCCTCACCCGGGCCACACTCCAGGACGAGATCTCACGCATCTGGCAAGAGGACCGGAAGACTGTGGTCCTGATTACCAATGATCCCGACGAGGGCATTTACCTCGCCGACCGCATCATCCCGCTCAGCGCCGGACCGGGCGCCACGCTCGGCCCGTCGCTCACCGTGGACATCCCGCGCCCGCGCGACCGCCGCGCGCTCAACCACGATCCGCGATTCAAGGAACTCCGCCGCCAGATCTTCGAATTCATGCTCCAATCCAAGGCCGCCCAACGCGTGGCGGTCTCCCGCAAACTCGTCCTCCCCGACCTCGAACCCGAGGACCTCGACGCGCCCCGCACGCGACTTGGCCGACGTGCACCGATCCGCAAGAGCGAAGTCAAACGCGAAACCGTGGAGGTCTCATGAGCGAATACGTCGAACTCTCGAATCTCACCAAGACCTACCCCACCCCCAAGGGACCGGCGGTCATCGTCAAGGATTTCAACCTCCACATCGCCCGCGGCGAGTTCGTCTGTCTCATCGGCCACTCGGGCTGCGGAAAATCCACGGTGCTCTCCATGCTCGCCGGTCTCAACGAGATCAGCGGCGGCGGTATCATCCTCGCCGGTCGTGAGCTCACCGGACCCGGCCCCGACCGCGGCGTGGTCTTCCAGTCTCCGTCGCTCCTGCCCTGGCTCACCGCGTTCGAGAACGTGATGCTCGGGATCGACCAGGTGTTCTTCACCGCCCGTCCCGAGGAACGCGCCCTGATCGCCGAGTATTATCTCACCGTCGTCGGACTCGGCGACGCCATGCACAAACGCCCCGCCGCCCTCAGCCAGGGCATGCGCCAGCGGGTCGGCATCGCGCGCGCCTTCGCGCTCTCGCCCAAGATGCTCCTGCTGGACGAGCCGTTCGGCATGCTCGACTCGCTCACGCGCATGGAACTGCAGCAGGTGCTGGTCGACCTCTGGACCCGACGCAAACTCACCGCCCTCATGGTCACCCACGACGTCGATGAGGCGCTCTTCCTGGCCGACCGCATCGTCATGATGACCAACGGCCCGGAGGCGTTCGTCGGCGATGTCATGAAGGTCCCGTTCCCGCGTCCACGCAACCGCGCCGCCCTGCTCGACAGCCCCGAATACTACCGCCTGCGTGAGGAACTGATCGAGTTCCTTGAAGTGCGCGCCTACACGCTCAAAGGCCAGACCCCGCACGGCGGACCCTCGTCCCCCGCCACTCCAACCTCCCCGGCCGTCGGCCCGGCCCAGCCCGCCACCCCACCCATCCAGCCCGCGGTCGCCCTCGCGGCGTCATGACTCGCGTCAAGGCGCAGGTCCATCCCATCTCGAAACTGCACGCCGGTTACCATGAATATGACTCATTCATCCACCCTCACTCGCTCCTCCGCGTTCATCGGCCTCGCCGCCTGCCTCGCCAGCCCCCTGCTGTCGTTCGCACAGTACGCGCCGCCTCCGCCACCCTCCCCGTTCCCCGGCTTCATCAACGAGGCGCTGCGCAAGGACGATCCCTATATGAACGCTTGGGATTTCGGCGGCTCCCTGCGCGTGCGCTATGAACTCAAGGACGGGAATGGCATCGCCGGGGTGCCCGGTTCCCTCGACTTCCGCCAGTCGAACGCCGACAACCACAACGCCTACTTCCTCGAACGCCTCCGGGTCCGCGCGTCCTACACCGACACCTGGTGGAGCGCCTTCGTCGAAGGCCGCAGCAGCCTCGCCCAAAACGACGAACGCTTCGGGTTCGCCGGGACGCCGCGACACAAAGGCCACGGCCCGGAATCCGATCCGTTCGACCTCCACCAGGCCTTCGTCACCGTGGGCAACCACAAGGAGTTCCCGCTGTCCCTCAAGCTCGGCCGGCAGGAGATGATCTACGCCGATGAACGGTTCATCGGCGCCTTCGCCTGGAACAACATCGGCCGCGTCTTCGACGCCGCCAAGGTGCGCTGGCAGAACAGCTGGTTCGCCGCGGACATCTTCACCTCACGCCCCGTGCTCCCCGAGGAGGATCGTTTCAACGAAAGCAGCGACTACGAGTCGTTCTCCGGCATCTACGCCACCTCAACCAAGGTCCCCAAGCACACGCTGGACGTCTTCCTCCTGTCGCGCAACGCCACCCCCCAGGCAACCACTGCCGTCCCCGCACCGCAGGCCCCCGTCCCCAGCGCCCGCGACATCTACAGCATCGGAGTGCGGCTCAAGTCCAAACCCGGCGACCTCGGACCCTGGGATTACACGATCGATGCCGTGGGTCAGTTCGGTAACTTCCGCGACACGCGCGCCGGGGCCCCCTCCTCGCGCCTGGATCACACGGCCTACGCCTTCATCGTCCAGGGCGGTTACACGTTCAAGGACACACCCATGACCCCGCGCCTCGGCCTGGAGTTCGCCACCGCCTCCGGGGATAGCGATCCGACAGACGGGGATCACGGCACCTTCGAGAACCTCTACCCGACCAATCACAAGTTCTACGGCTACGCCGATTTCATCTCGCTCCAGAACATCCATGATCTGCGCGCGATTTTTCAGCTGAAGCCCACTCCCCGCCTGAGCCTGGCCGTCGAAGGCCACGCGTTCTGGCTCGCCGATACTTCCGACAATTTTTACAACGTCGGCGGCGCCCCGCGCGGCGGCATCACCTCCGGCGCCGGTCGCGGCTACGGCATCGATTCCTCCCTCGACCCGTTCGTCGGCACCGAGGTGGATCTCGTCGCCGGTTACGCGCTCACGCGCTACGCGCAACTCGAAGCCGGTTACGCGCACTTCTTCACCGGCAGCTACATCGACGACAGCCTCGCCGACCCGGCCTTCGGTTCGCGTGATGCCAACTGGTTCTACGCCCAGCTCAACGTGAACTTCTGAGCCCCGGGTGAGTGTCCCCCTGTCATGCCCCTCCACCGCGACCAGTCCGCCGCGCTCGATCTCCTCGTGCGCCACCTCCTCGAGGAGGAACGCAGCGGCTCCGCGGTGGAGGCGTTCAGTCAGTGGCATCAACACGCCCATTCAACCGGTGCCAGAACCGCCCCGCCCCCAGCACCGGCACCCCTCCCAAGCCAGGTCGCGCGGCGTTACCGCGAACTGATTCCGCTCTCACAGCCCGGGCCCGGCGAACAGTTCGCCTTCGAAGTCGATCTGGACGCCTGCTCAGGCTGCAAGGCCTGCGTCACTGCCTGCCATTCCCTCAACGGCCTCGAGGAGTCGGAATCCTGGCGGTCCGTCGGGCTGCTGGTGAGTCGCACCGGCACCCCCGCCACAGCACGACTGCAGCACGTCACCACCGCGTGCCATCACTGCCTCGAACCCGCCTGCCTGCACGGCTGTCCGGTCCTCGCCTATGAGAAGGACCCGCGCACCGGCATCGTCCGCCACCTCGACGATCAATGCATCGGGTGCACGTACTGCCTGATGACGTGCCCCTACGAGGTGCCCCGCTACTCGAAACGCCTCGGCGTCGTCCGCAAATGCGATCTCTGCCACGGGCGCCTCGCCGAAGGTGAGGCGCCCGCTTGCGCCCAGGCCTGTCCCAACGGAGCCATCCGCATCGGTATCGCAAACACCGCCGCCCTCCGTCAGCAATACCCCGCCACCCGACGCGACGAACCCAACTCCTTCCTGCCCGCGTCCCCCGCCCCGTCCCTCACGCTCCCCACCACACGATTCCTGTCCGCGTCCCCGGATACCCCCGCACTCGTCGCGGCGGATGCTGCCCACGCCAACCCTTCTCTTCCGCACCTGCCCCTGGTGATCATGCTGGTCCTGACCCAGGCCGCCGCCGGAATCACTCTCTTCCTGCCGTTCCTCGATGAATCCGCGTTGCCCTCCGCCTCCGCCACCGCTCTCGCCCTGCTCGTCGCCGGTCTGGGCGCGAGTGTCGCGCACCTGGGCCAACCCCTTCGCGCCTGGCGCATCTTCCTGGGATGGCGCCGCTCCTGGCTGAGCCGGGAAGCGCTGGCACTGGGCGCGTTCGCGACGGTCGCCATGCTCGGCGTCGCCCTCGACCAACTGCCTGCCTCCGCCGTCACCGCCCCCGCGCGCACCTTCCTGCTGGCCCTCGGCCTCGGCCTGGGGGTGGTCGCCGTGGCGACCTCTATCATGGTCTACTCGGTGACCCGCCGCCCCGAATGGCGGCTCGCGTTCACCGCGGCACGCTTCGCCGGCACCGCACTGCTGCTCGGGCCCGCACTGCTCCTCACCCTTCGGATCCCGCTCCCGGCTGCTCCCGCGTTCTTCGCCGCGCTGGCCACCGCCGGTTTCGCGCTGGGGAGCGCCGCCGAACTCAGCGAGCGCCGTGCCCTGCGGGCGCCGACCACCGCCTCGGAACACCGACGTCGCCTCCTGGCCCGCGGTCCCCTCCAAGGCCTGGCCCAACTGCGCTTCGCCATGTCCGGCATCGGACTCGTCCTGCTCTGGATCACGGTGTTGGCCACGCCAGCGGGAGCACCCCACCTCCTTTCCGCCGCGGCCGCCGCCGCCCTGACCCTCGGCGCCCTGACCGAGCGCGTCCTCTTCTTCACGGGCTCCGCCCCCGAACGAATGCCCGGAGGGGTACCCTCATGAATTCCACCCTGCTCCTCCGCCGCGACGGGCCCATGACCCGTGAACTCGCACGCCGTCGTGTGGACCCCATTCCCAGCCAGATTCCCGAGCGCCTGGTTCCCGATGCCGTGCTGGATGCGGTGTGCGGCTATTGCTCCACCGGCTGCAACCTGCGCATCCACACGCGCGAGGGGCGTCCCGTCAATCTCACTCCCGATCCCGCCTACCCCGTCAACCAAGGCATGGCCTGCCCCAAGGGCTGGGAAGCCCTCGCCCCGCTTTCCGCCCCCGATCGCGCCGTGACTCCGCTGCTGCGGGGTTCCGACGGCCAGCTGGCCGCGGTGCCGTGGTCGACCGCCATCGCCGAGTTCTGCGCCCGGTTCCGCGATATCCAACAGCGGCACGGCCCGGATTCCCTCGCCTGGCTCGGTACCGGACAGATCCTCAACGAGGAACTCGCGTTGCTCGGCGCCGTCGCCAAATTCGGCATGGGCATCCGTCACGGCGACGGCAACACCCGCCAGTGCATGGCCACCGCAGTGGCCGCCTACAAACAGTCCTTCGGTTTCGATGCGCCACCCTACACGTATGCGGATTTCGAAGCCTCCGACGTGATCGTGCTCGTCGGCTCCAACCTCTGCATCGCACATCCGATCCTCTGGCAGCGCATTCTCCAAAACCCAGGTCATCCCGAGATCCTCGTCGTTGATCCCCGTCGCACCGAAACCGCCGCCGCCGCCACCCAGCACCTGCCAGTGCGCCCCAAGAGCGATCTGTCGCTCCTTTACGGCATCGCTCATCTCCTGATCGAGCAGGGCCGCATCCACCGAGCCTTCCTCGAAGCGCACACTACTGGATTCGAGGACTTCGCCACATTCGTGCGCCGCTTCACACCGGACCGCGTGGCCGCGGACACGGGGTTGACGGTCGGACAAATCGTGCGCGCCGCCGACACCATCGCCCGCGGCAAGGCGGTCAGCTTCTGGTGGACCATGGGCGTCAACCAAGGTCACCAGGCCACCCGTACCGCCCAGGCCGTCATCAATCTCGCCCTGATGACCGGCAACATCGGACGCCCGGGCACGGGGGCCAATTCCATCACCGGCCAATGCAATGCCATGGGCAGCCGGCTCTTCAGCAACACCACCAACCTCCTCGGCGGCCACGACTTCACCCAACCCGCTCACCGCGACTTCGTCGCCAGCGCTCTCCATCTGCCCACCCACACCATCCCGGACACCAACTCCTGGGCCTACGATGAGATCGTCGACGCCATCGAACGCGGGGTCGTCCGCGGTCTCTGGGTCGTCGCCACCAACGGCGCCCACTCCTGGATCCAACAATCCCGCTTCCGCGCGCTCCTGCAGAAACTCGAGTTCCTCGTGGTCCAGGACATGTTCCACACCACGGAAACCGCGCGCCTCGCCCATCTCGTCCTGCCCGCCGCCGGCTGGGGCGAAAAACTGGGCACCTTCATCAATTCCGAACGCCGGATCGGCCTCGTTCAAAAGGCCGCCCGCCCCCCCGGCGAGGCGCTCAGTGACTTCAATATCGTCCGCCTCGTCGCCGAAGGCTGGGGCTGCGGCGAGCAGTTCCAGGAGTGGTCTCATCCCGAGGCCGTCTTCCGCATCCTCCAACGTTGCACGCGCGGCCAACCCTGCGACATCACCGGCATTCGCGGCTACGCGCACCTCGCCCAAGCCGGCGGGATTCAATGGCCTTTCCCTGATTCCACCGGCCCGGGCGCAGAACCGGAGACGGAACGAAGGCTCTTCGCCGACGGCCGGTTTCCTCATGCGGACGGACGTGCTCGGTTCCTGTTCGAAGATCCCGCTCCACTCCCGGAAGCCGTCGATACCGAGTATCCCCTGGTGCTCCTGACCGGTCGCGGCACTTCCGCCCAATGGCACACGCAATCGCGCACCGCCAAGTCCGCCCTGCTCCGTCGCCTCCACCCTCAGCAACTCTACGTCGAAATCCACCCCAACGACGCGCATCCACTCGGCATCGGCGATCGCTCGCCCGTCCAGGTGCGTTCGCGACGCGGTGAACTCACCGCCATGGCCTTTCTCACCACCACCGTGCCCACCGGTTCGGTCTTCCTGCCCCTGCACTACCCGGAGGTCAATCGACTTACCCTCCAGGTCGTCGATCCACACTCGCGCCAGCCCAACTACAAGCACTGCGCCGTGGCCATCGCCCCCATCTCCCCACGATGAGTCCCCCCTGGCCACCCCGCTCGCCGTTCACCTTGCTTCTGATTCCATGACCACCGTCACCCCTCCTCCTCCCGGCACCACGTTCTCCGAGGAACAGAAGGAGTACCTCGCCGGAATCATGGCCGGCATCGCACAGCGTCGCGCGTTCCCGTACGTCGGAATCCTCCCCGACTCCGGACTGCTCACCGAAAACCCGGCTCACGGCGGCCCGAACCTCGCTGCGCCCGCCACCCCCCCGGAGGAAACCATCCACGGCACCCCGATCTCCGAAGTCACCAAGCAGGAGCTCTGGACGAAGGACCTGCATGGGCTCGACGCCTGGGAC
>JADLFD010000617.1 GCA_020845805.1 Verrucomicrobiales bacterium
AGTCGAAGTAGTTGAGCATCTCTTCCACGCGCACCGCGGCGCGTGGCGGCCAGGAGCCCGCGTTCAGAAACCGCCGCACATTGGCGTAGGAGCCGGTATCGACATCCAACCCGAACGTCGACAGCGGTTGGGTCAGCGGTGAGACGAAGCCATTTTCGGCGGCCTCGGTGTAACCGGGATTGGAACCGCCTTCCCCGAACGTGCGTTCCGCCAGCCTGAGCTGGTCCTCGGCACGGCCGCCACGGAATCGGGAGGCGGGGGACTCCGGGGTGGGGCCGGACAGCAGCGCCTGCGGGGTGGCGGGGGCGGGGCTTAGCCCGTAGCGACCCTGGGGATCCATCGAGAGAATGGCGCCATCCGCGGACGCCGACGTCCGATCGTCGAGCCCCCGTACCCTCGGCGCCGGAGCGGGCGGCCCAAGGCCGTAGCGGCGCATGAGCTCGGGCTGCATCCGGTCCGGTTGCGGATGGGGTTGGGCGGGGTTCGCGGCCTGTTTGCCCCGAGATGGCTCTGTGCCCCGGGTTCCATCGCGCCTCAGGACCAGGGCCTCCGTGGTGGAGGCTTGGTCGAGGGTCACGTTCCTCGGCTCAGGCGAGGTGGAGGCAGAGGCGGAAGTGACGGCTTGGGCATTGGGATTTCCTGGGCTTTCGCCCGGGAGGGGATCCACCTGAGGAACGGAGGAGGAGGTGGGCCGGAGGCCGAGGATCACGCGTCCGGTGTCGTAGGAATCCCCTTGTTGTTTGGCCAAGGCCGTCGGGGATGGGGTGGAGAACCACCACCAGGACGAAGCCAACGCAGTCACCGTCGCCGCCAAGCCCAGGCCCAGCCAAAACCTGCGGCGCCCACCCCAATCGGACCTGGGAACGACCGCCTCCGGCTCGGGGGCCCGAGGGTCGGACTCGGCACGGAACTCGACTTCCTGAAGGACCGGGTCGGGCTCAACTGCCGGGAGGGGGGTGAGCGGGGCCAGGGGCGTGGGCCCGGGAGCCTGGGCTGCCTCCGCGCGAAAGGCTTCGGTCAGGAGCTCGGCGCAGCCGCGGATCTCCTGCAGTTCGAGTCGCGCCTCGGGGGAGGATTCCAGCCAGGCTTCGACGTCGCGGGCCTCCTGGGGCGGCAGTTCACCCAGGGCGTAGGCGGTCAATCGTTCGTCGTGAGGGACGGGGTTCATGGGGAAGGCGGGCGAGCGGGTTCAGAGATGGCGCGGCAGGCACTGGCGCAGCGCTTTGAGGGCGGTGTGCAGGATGAATCCGACGTTGCTGACGCTGAGGTGCGTGACATCGGCGATCTCGGCGTAGCTGAGGCCGGCCTGGAACTTCAGGCGCACGACCTCGCGCTGTTGCGGGGGGAGAGCAGCCAGGAGATGAAGCGCGATCCCGGCGGTCTCCCGCTGCTCCAGCACCATGGCCGGGCTCGGTTGCCCATCGGGAGTGGCGGCCTCAGCATCGGCCTCCAGCGGGACCAGCCGATGAAGTTTGCGTTGCATGTCCAGGGCGCGGTGGCGGCACACGGTGTAGAGCCATGCGGCGAGATGGCCGTCCACCTGGACGGGGTTCTCGGCGCAAAGCCGGACGAAGGTGTCCTGCACCACATCCCGGGCGGAGTCGTCGTCGCCAGTGATACTGGCGGCGTATCGGGTGAGCGCCGCGCCATGCCGTTCCAGCGCCGAGCTCACCCACTCCATATTCGCCTGGGCTTCGTCCATGCCTTCACCCCGTGGGCCTTCACCCAGACAACGCCCCAGGCCGCGAATCCTTAGAAGAAACCTCGGTCAGTACATCAGGAAGGAACTCCGGCGCGCCTGGAACTCACCGAGGTCGGAGGCCCACAGCGCTTTGATCTCCGTGAGCGTTTTCCCGGCGCGGATGGCCTCCAGGGTGGGCGGATGGACGAGCAGTGTCTGGACTTTGTCCAAGGCGAACTTGCCCGGGTACAACCGTTGCATGGCCAGCGCGAGGCTGAGGCCGACGTCGACGACCGGACAGAGATCGCGATCGTTGAGCATCAGGTAAACACCGCCACAGGGTTGGTCCTTGAAGACACTGGCTCGGGGGGTGAAACGGATCGGCACGAACTGAATCCCGGGAATTCCCGCGCGATTCAGCTCGGCGGCCAGGGCGCGATCGTCCACGTACGGCGCCCCCACGACTTCAAAGGGCGTATCCGTGCCGCGCCCGACCGAGACGGCAAACTCCACCAGCCCCACGCCGGGGTAAAGGATCGCCTCCTTGAGGTTGCGCATGTTGGGCGAGGTATTGATCCAAGGCAGGCCGGTCTGATCGAACCACTGGTCCCGACGCCAGCCTTCGACCGGGACCACGCGCAGGTCGGCCTTGGTGCCGCGCTCGGCATTAAACAGGCGCGCCAGTTCTCCCACGGTCATGCCATGGCGGACGGGAAGGCTGTGAAAGGCGACAAACTGGGATTCAGTGCCGCGATAGACCGGCCCTTCCACCCGCCCGCCGTGGATGGGGTTCACGCGGTCGAGAACGAAGATCGGGATCCGCTGTTCCGCTGCGGCCTCGAGACAAAGCCCCATGGTCGAGATGTAGGTGTAGAAGCGGCATCCGATGTCCTGGATATCGAACACCAGCGCGTCAATGCCCTGGAGCTGATGCGCTTTGGGCTTTCGCGTTTCGCCGTAGAGGCTGTACACGGGCAGCCCGGTCTTCGCGTCCACGCCATCCGGCACTTTGTCATCCAATTCACCGCGCACGCCGTGCTCGGGACTGAAGATCGCCACCAGCGTCACTTCGGGTGCGTGCTTCAGCAAATCCAGTGTCGGAGTGCGCTGCGCATCGATGCCGGTATGATTGGTCACCAAAGCCACCCGCTTCCGGCGCAGCGGGGCAAACCCGTCACGGACCAGGACGTCGATCCCGTTAAGTACCGGGCCGGCGACGCTGTTCGTCCCACGCGTGGCGGCAGAGGCGGACGAGGTCGGAACGGTATTCGTGCCCGGGGTGGTCACACGGGGTTGTCGGGGCAGCGCGCCGGGCACGCCCTGGAAGTTGAACCCTTCGATGGCTTCCGCCGCGAGGGTCCCCACGGTGCGGCGTAGCGGCAGGATGTTGCCGTCCTCGGTCGGATGATTGCGATTCGCCATGAGGATGACGAACGTCCCTGAGAACGGATCCATCCAAAGCGAAGTGCCGGTCCAGCCGGTATGCCCGTAGCTCCCCACGGGGAAGTGCTCGCCGCGCGGGCCGGCGTACGGCGAATCAATGTCCCAGCCCAATCCGCGTCGTGCGGACGTCAACTCCGCGGGCGTCTGGACGTGCGTCATCCGGTCCACGGTGTCAGCTCGGAACACGCGGCGGTCCCCCAGCAGGCCGCGTCCCAGCATCATGCGCGCGAAGCGCGCCACGTCGGCGGTGGTGGTGAAGAGTCCGGCGTGCCCGGCCACGCCTCCCATGCGGCGCGCGGTAGGGTCATGCACCACGCCGCGCAAATAGGCCCCGTTCTCGAGGGTGGTCGGGGCGCTTCGCGGCACCCACGTCGCCTCGGGTTTGAATCCCGTATTCGTCATGCCCAGGGGACGATAGAGCCGTGCCGCACAGAAGGCATCGAGGCCCTGACCGCTGACGCGACGGACCACTTCACCCAGGAGGATGAAGTTGGCGTCGCTGTAACGGAAACGCGTGTCGGGCGCATACTCCGGGCGCTCCGCCAACGCCCGTCGGACGCCTTCCTCGTACCCGGTCCACGCCGGCTGCAAAGGGATGCCGGGTCGCAATCCGGAGGTATGCGTCAGCAGGTGGCGAATCGTCACCGCGTCGCGACCCTCCCCCACAAATTCGGGCAGATAGGTCTTGAGGGGAGCCTCGAGGGCGACCTTTCCCTCCTCGACCAGACACATCACCGCGGGCGTGGTGGCCAAAACCTTGGTGAGCGAGGCCGCGTCGAAAAGGGTGTCCTCGGTCATCGGTTCCGGCTGGGGCAACACGGCGCGCTGCCCGAAGGCGCGATGATAGTTCGAACGGCCGCGCTCGAGCCAAATAACCACCCCCGGGGCGGCGCGATTGCTGAGGGCGGAGGCGATCGCGAGATCGATGTCCCGCAAGCGCTCCGCGCGAAAGACCGGGGGCGCCGGAAGTTCGACTTGGGCCACCGGCGCGAGGGGTTCGCGAACGCAGGAGGTGAGGAGCAACACCAATCCTGCGCCGCCCCAGCTCGCCGCGTGTCGCCTCAAGCGCTGGGCGGCGGACTCCAACCATGCAAACAAGCTTCGGCGGGCACAGGCCATGATGCCGTGAAGCATCGGGAGGAGGGGCGGGGATGCAAATCCGAATCGGGATCTCGTGCACTTGGCCGCCGTCGTATAGACGGTGCTCAACCACTCCCGCATCACCATTCGCCAACGCGAGTCGGCGCGGACTGCACGTCCGCGGCTACTTCCCCTTCCGTAGCCGCCGTCGTGCAGACGGCGCTCAACCACTCCCGCATCACCATTCCCCAACGCAAGTCAGCGCGGACCTCACGTCCGCGGCTACTTCTCCCTTCCGTAGTCGCCGTCGTGAGACGGCGCCATCTTGCCCGGTTCCGCTCACCCCGTTCGCCCAACGCCATCCAGCGCGGACCTCACGTCCGCGGTTACTTCTTCGTTCCGCAGGCTCCGTGCTTACGCGAGAATTTCGTTCACCACGCGCGC
>JADLFD010000618.1 GCA_020845805.1 Verrucomicrobiales bacterium
CCGCCAACTGAACGTCCCGGTCCTGTTCATCTCCACCGGCATTGGCGGTACCACCGTGGAGCGTTGGCGCCAGGTCGCCGAAAACCCCGACTCCCAGGATTCCTCCTACGTCGCGTGCCGCGCCACCCTCCGATCCTGGATCCCCTATACCGGACTCCGGGCGTTGGTGTGGTTCGGCAACGAGAATGACTTGAACCAGGGCCCCTCGGCGGAGGTGTTCAGCGACAATATGAAACGGCTGATCGAACGAACCCGCGCCGATTCGGGGATCCCCAACCTCCCTTGGATCATCGCGTTCGACGCCTATGACCCTGGAGTCGAGGAACGGATCGGCCCGGTGGAAATGAAACGCCGAAAGGAACGCCTCGATCGCGGTGCCCAGCGGGTGCTCGAAACCGTACCCTTCACCTACGATGGACCTCAGACCGATGATCTTGGTCCGGAGTTCCGACGCAGCGACGGGGATCACTTCAACGAGGCGGGCGTCCAACAGCTCGGCATTCGGTTCGCACGCCACATCACCCGCGCTTTCTTTCCATCCCCGGTTCCCGCGCCACAACCGCCGCGGCACCCGGATCCCACCGCCGCTCCCTGATTCGTTCGATCCCTACGCCGTCTCGGGAAGGCGGCGCCCTCAGAGCCCGTCTGAAAAGTCAGTGGGGATCCTGTTTTCGAGGAAAGGGGCAGATGGCGCGGCGCGAGGAGGGATCGCGCAGCCGCGGGACGGGGATGCTCCGACCTCGCCGCCTCGGACACGCCCAAAACCCCTCGCCGCAGGACCCCACTCACTTTTCAGTCGGGCTCTCAGGAACCGCACCCGCGTGCCCCGGTTTCCGGACGCTGCGGTCACCGACTACGTTCCTGCCTCGCCTATCGCTGGGACTTCCGGACCCGTCGGGACACGCCCCACAACAGACCCACCACCAGCAGCGCCACCAGGACCCCGCTCCAAGGCGCGGCGCCCTCGAGTCGCTGGCGCACCGGCTCCTCCATCGTCAGTTCGAGTACGCCCCAGCGGCTGCCCCCGCTCATGGCGGACTGGGCCACGTTCACTCCCACATGCACGCCCAGCGGCATCGCCAAGCCCCTCGAGACCACCGCGGCCATGCCGAACACGAAGGCCGCCGGAATCACTCCAAGCACAATGTTGCTCAGGGACCAGCCAAAGAGGACATGACACAGACCGAACGCCACGGCGACGATGGCCTGCCCGCCCCAAAAACCAAACCCGCTCACCAGGGTTCGAAGCGCGTACCCACGGAAGCCCAACTCTTCCATCGCCGCCAAGGCCAGGGTTCCCGCCACGGCCAAGGCGACCACCGCCGGCTCGATCGCACCCTTCAGCCCGATTTGGAAAGGACCCGCGATCACCCGGGCCGCCACCAACTGGAGCGCGAAGAAACCCAACCCAACCAGCAGTCCGATTCCGAAGCGCAAGGGAGTGCTCCGGTCCGGATCCAATCCGACGTCCTGCACGCAACGACCTTCCGTGCGCAGAAACAATAGGGTGAGCCCCAGCAGGGCGAGACTGCACAAGAGTCCCCAAACGAGGTCCGCCGCCGCGGGCGGAATCATCCCCTTGAGGAAGGAAGCCAGCCAAAGAATGCCCAGATACCCGCCCCAGAAACCCAGGACGCGAACCAACCATCCCCCTCGCCCCTTCGCCCCTGTGCTGGCTGCTGTCGGCATAAATGGTCATCTCCCACCAAACACCCCAAGCCGCCCGCCCCCCTCCGTTCTGCGGTCAGGTTCTCCCGATACCGCCGCGTCGTGACGTCACCGCACCAGGAAGGCCAACGCCGGCGGCATGCTCTCTGCCGCGGGTTTCCGATGCGACGCATTCTGGTGAAAAAGAGTCGCGTTGTGGCGTTGGCATCCCGCGCCAAAGACCCGAGTCTGGTCGTCACATTCGCCCGGCACAACGCCCCGGCACGCGATGGAACTTATGAAGCCCAATCGTGAGTCCTCAAAAGACGCGGTCGATCGCACCTCCCCCCTTCGCCCTCCCTGGGGAAATCCATGGGCCAAACTTATGACCCGACTGCCGCTCTTCGGGCTGCTCCTGCTCGGCCTCCAGACCCCGCCCCCCGCCTTCGCCGCGCCGCGGATCACCGTTCTCGCTGACCAACCCGCTCACCGCGTGCCGCCCACCCTGTGGGGCATTTTCTTCGAGGATATCAACCTGTCCACCGACGGCGGCCTCTACCCGGAACTCGTGCGCAACCGATCCTTCGAGGACGGCGACCAACCGGTGAGCTGGACCCTGACCAGTGCCACGAACGCGGACCGCGAATTCACCCTCGATTCGAGCCGCCCCCTCAATCCCCTGAACCGCCGCAGCCTGCGAGTGCGCCTGCAAGGGCGCGCCACGCTGCAGAACGATGGCTACTACGGGATGAACGTCGTGCAGGACCATCGCTACGCCTTCCGCGTGGCGGCCCGCACCGCCGACGGCTTCCAGGGAACGGTCTCCGTACGGCTCGTGGCCGGAACGCAAACCCTGGCCTCCGGGCAACTGTCCGGCCTCTCCACCTCCTGGAAATACCACGACCTCGAACTCACCGCGTCCGGCACCCACCCGCGCGCCAGCCTGAAGCTCGAACTGGACGGCCAGGGCACGCTCTTCCTCGACATGGTCTCGATCACCCCGCGCGTCACCTGGAAGGGACGCGGTCTGCGCCCCGACCTCGCGGAAGCGATGGCAGCGCTGCGCCCCGCCTTCCTGCGCTTCCCCGGAGGCTGCTGGGTCGAAGGCGAAGACTTGTCGCGCATGTACAATTGGAAAAAGACCCTCGGCCAGCCCGATGTCCGCGCTCC
>JADLFD010000619.1 GCA_020845805.1 Verrucomicrobiales bacterium
AGGAGGCCGATGCCCTCAGCGCGATCCTCACCGAGGTGACCGCTGCCGGATGGAATCGGATCTATGACGGATGGGCACGGGGTGCGGCGATCGCGAAATCGCTCTCCGAGACCGGAAGCGACGCAGCCTCAGGAATCGCCGTCGCTTCCTCGGTTTTGCTCCAGGCGGGAGGAGCCACCCAGGCGCGCATGCCGGCCCGTCCGTTGCACTATCTCCTCGTCGATCTGCAATCCGGCTTCGAGCAACGCGGACGTCTCAACGCTCGAGGGCGCTTCGACGGGGTGATCCTTCGGCCTCAGGCGTCCTATGTCGCGGTTTACTTCGACGCCGTGACCTTCCGTGCTGGCGCGGCCTTTTTTACATCACGTTCCGCTGGCCAGACGACAGTGATCCCGGGGGCGCCCCTGGCACGGCCGCCAGCCCTTGCGGATGCCGATGGCGACGGACTTTCCGATTTGTCCGAGCTCGTGCTCGGCACCTCGGCGGAAGGACCCGACACGGATGGCGACGGTGTCCCGGATGGAGCCGAGGTCTCGACCGGGACGAATCCAGCCGATGGTCAGCCGCTCGGACTGGGCGTGGTGGCGTCACGCGACACCCCCGGCACGGCGGTGGAGATCGATACCGCGAATGACTTTGCCGTGGTGGCGGATGCGGCGTCAGGGCTGGCCGTGTTCGACGTTTCGAACCCTCTCGATCCGGTCCTGCTCAGCCAGCTCGATCCCCCCAACGCAACGTTCGATGCCGTGGCCACGGCGGGGAATTATGTGGCTGCGGTTCCCGGGGCGAGTCCTTCTGGCGTCACGATCTTCGGACTTTCCTCTGATGGCGTGTTACTCCCCGTCGGCAGCGCTGGGCTCGGGGATGCTCCCGAAGCCGTGGTGGCGGCGGGACGGTACGCCTATGCCCCGGGACGTTCTTCCAACCTGCGCACCCTGGCGGTGGTACAACTGAGCACCAGCAGGCTCGTGAGGCATGTGCCGGTGCCGGGCGGGAGCGAGGTGACCGCACTGGCCATCGACGGTGACGTGTTGTGGGCCCTGAGTGGCTCGCGACTGCTCAGTTTCAGGAGAGTCGGCGACGACCTGGCGCCGCTGGGTGAACTCAACCTGGGCAGCCTGAGGCCTTCGCCTCTGGAACCAGGCCCGGAACTCACTGCCGGCAACGGTCGCGTGTACGTCGGAGACTTCAGCGGGTTCCGCGTGGTGGACGGATCCAATCCTGTCGCACCGGTACTGCTCTTCGAGCCGGCCACCACCCAGGCGGCGATCCATGACTTCGCCTTGAGCGGGTCCGGGCTGCTCCTCCCGGTCACCAGCTTCTCCGGAACGAGCACCCTTTCCCTTTCGGCCTACGACGTCCGGAATGATCGATCGACCAATTTTCTGACCTCCTTCAACACGCCTGGCGAAACGCGCGCCGTGGTGTTGCATCGTGGGTATGCGCTGACGGCCGATGGCTCGGCCGGGATGGCGTCGGTGAATTTCCTGGCCCCCGATCGCGGCACCAACGCACCCACCGTGGCGATCCAGCCGTTGACGTCCCACGCCGCCGCCGGTCAGGAAGCCGACGAGTTGTTTTTCGTGAGCACCACGACGGCCGATGATGTGCAAGTGCGCGACGTGGAGTTCTATATCGACGGCCAACCTGCCGGACTCAGCGGCAGGTTTCCGTTTTCCACGACGCTTCGCGCGCCGGCCAAGACCGCCACCAGGAGTTCGTTCCAACTGCGCGCCAAAGCCACGGACACGGGCGGGAACGTGGGCTGGTCGGATGCGGTGACCCTGGTGCTTCTCCCGGATTCCACGCCCCCGGCCTTGGTCGCCACGACCCCCGCCCCGGGCAGCACCCGGCCTCGCGGTTCGGTCGCGCGCCTGAGCGCCACCTTCGACTCGGAGATCGACGTCTCAAGCCTCCAGGCCGCCTGGACACTTCAGGGCGCCGGTCCGGATGGAACTTTGGGCACGGCGGACGACGTGTCCGTGACGGGCGGTCGGATCGCGTTCGATCGCTCGGATCGCACGGCGAGTCTTCAATTCGGCGCGCCGTTGCCCTCGGGACGCTATCGTTCCCGGCTGGCGGGCTCCGTCGCGGACCTTCAAGGCAATCCCCTGGGTGCCGAGTTCACCTGGGATTTCAGCATTCCAATTCCGCAGGCCCTGGGCTCCGTGCCGGCGAACCAATCCGTGTGGTTGAGCGACAGCTTGCGCCGCATCGAAGTGCGTTTCGATGAACGACTGGATGCCGCCTCGGTCACGGGGAATACGCTGGGTGTGTTCAGCACCAACCGGAGCAACCCGCTCGCCATTCCCGGCGGTGTGGCGTTCGTTTCATCGGATGCGCGCGGAGCAGTTCTGGAGTTTGCCCAACCGGTTCCGAACGGGACGTACCGGGTCGTCTTCTCTCCGGAGATTCGCGACGTGTACGGTTCGCCGGTCGCCACCAATTTTCCGGTGACCTTCATGGTCAAGGGCCCCGCCCTTTGGACCAACGACCTGAGCGGGGTGTGGACGGGGAGAACGAACTGGAGTGCTGGAGCGCCGCCGTTGCTGAACGATCATGTCATCATCGACCGGCCCGCAGCGAATCCCACGATCTCGCTGCGGAGCTCGGTCACGCTGACGTCGTTTCGATCCGAGGAAGCGCTGGTGTTCGATAACTTCAACGGCAGTCTCACTGTGTTGGACCGGGCCGTGTTCAATGGACCTTTGACCATGGCGGTGAGCGGGGCGTCCGTGGAGGGGCGGTTTCTCGAAATGAATGGCAGCGCGAGCCTGGCGGGTCGCCTGCAAATCGGCACCGAGGCCGTGGTTGCGGGGCCCGCGAGCGTGATCGCGGGATCCCTCAGTTTGAACGGCGGTCGTTCACGCTTCCTCAACCGGCTGGATCTTCGGCACCACCTCAATCTTGGTGCGCATGAGCTGACGCTGGAGCCCGGAGCATTCGCCACCCTGGGCGATTCCCAGGTGGGATTTGGAGGTGCGAACTCACGCCTTACCATCGCCGCCGGGGCCCGGCTTGAATTGACCCCGACGAACACCCAATTCAATGCGGTGAGCTTCGTTGGAAACCAGGGGGAGACCGGTGCGCTGGTGGTGAACGAAGGCGACTTCATCAAGCGCGGCGCGGCCACGTCCTTCTTCGTGCGGATGGAACTGCTCAATAC
>JADLFD010000620.1 GCA_020845805.1 Verrucomicrobiales bacterium
GCGCCGGCGCCGTTTGGTTCGCCGCTTCGCGGATCCGGGCCACCACCTCGGGCTCGGCCCAGAAACCCCGCTTTTCCTCCCGCGCCTTCTTCTCCTCCGCCAGCAGCTTCACCTGGTCCGGCAGGGGTAGGCCCTTGAGGGAGGCGTCATGGACCAGGGCCATGCCCGCCGCCACCTGCGCCAGGGCCAGGTTGGTGCCACGCAGGTAGACCGCGCCCACCCCGCCCACCCGCGGCTCGAAGAAGGTGTACGCCACCGTAACTTCATTGGAGAGCGCCAGGGACTGCAAATGCTCGCGACTACGCTCGAAGGTCTTCCACGCCGGGCTGTGCCGCTTTAGCGCCCGCGGCGGCCCGACCACCCCGGCGACACGGAACACCAGCCGGTCCTTTTTGGCCTGCCCTACGGTCACGGTGTCGCCCGAGGGCGCCCGCACCATCATCGCGGTATTGGTTCCCAGCACCTCCAACCGCTCCACTTCGGCACGGCGCAGGGTCTGCACCCACTCCTCGGCGGGTTCGAGTCGGTGACGGTTCATCCAGGCCCCGAGGCCCAGCGCGAGGAACGCCAGCGCAATGACCGCCTTCACCGTGTAATGCAAAAACCAGAACATGAGGCTGGCGCGGTTAAGGAGTGGACCGCCCGGTGAAAAGCACCCGCAATCGCTCACGCCACGAAAGCGGAGGCGCTGGCACCGGCGGATCCGAGATCGAGATCGATTCGGCGGCCGGCAATGACTCAGGGGGTGCAGGAGGATTCCCGGGCGTGGACCGCGACCCGTGGGGACGCAGCGTCAGTGTCGCGGGTGCTGAGGCCGATGCCGCCTCGGAGGCAGGCGGGGTCGCCGAGGCTGGAGAAGCCTCGGTCCCGGCCGACAAACCGCCGGACGATGCCGAAGTTGAGGTCGCGGCGGCGGGGGCGAAGATCCGAATCTGCTCGTTGCGTTTGGGTAGCGGAATCTCGGGCGCCGGCGGCACCTCCAGCACGGTGGCCGGCGGCGGTGCGATGCGCTGCTGGGACTGGATCAGCAGATTGACCTCGGCGCGCGGATGCAGGTCCAGCGTCACGCCCCGCGCCTGCAAAATCTTCCAGGCACGCAGGCAGTTCTCGGCATTCTGAAAACGCCACACCTCGCGGGCAAAGACCTTCTCGAGCCAACTCCCCGGGCGCGCATGGTTCAATCCCAACACAAACGCCCCCGGAAGATCCGGATGCCGCACGCCTTCCAAAAATGCGAAGAACAACGCCCACCGCCGCCATCCCCGCACCGCGAGCTTGTGCGCGAACTGCAGGCCCCGGTTGGTGAAGTCCGCAGGATTCCCCGAGGTAAAGGCTCCGGTCAGCGGATCCGCCATCAGTCGGCCGATGAAGGGAGCCCAGACAATGGCGTTCAGTATCCCGATCCCGACCGCCAACGCCACGTAACCGCCATCGGTCGTGCCTTCCGTGTTCGGATTGTCACCCGCCAGCCGGATGGCCTTCGCGAAGACCGAGAACAACGCAAACCCGAACAAGATGCGGAGCAGCGCAAGCATGGACGTGGCTCAGCGTCCCGGGTCGGGACGCAGGATGGACTGCGGGTTCACGATGCCGCGCAACTGCATGTCGAGCGCATGGCGGTTGACGGCATACCGGCGCGTAGTGACCTCGTCGATCTGGCCCGCGGCCAGCAACTCCACGAGATACTGATCGAAGGTGTGCATCCCGATGTGGGTGGAAGCCTCGATGATCCCGTGCAGCAGATGGAGATCGTTCTGCACAATGGCGGCTTCCACGCCCGCATCGCGGCGCAGCACTTCCAGACACGGGATTCGGCTGCCCTGCCGGTTGGGAATCAGCCGCTGATTGATGACCGCGTTGAGGTTGCGCCCCAGCAACGCACTGATGCTCGCCTGCTCCGCCGCGGGATAGAACTCGCGGATGCGCGCAATGGACTGCGGCACGGAATCCGCATGCACCGTGGTGATCACCAGGTGCCCCGTCTCGGCCGCCTGCATGCACGCCCAGATGCTGTCGCGGTCGCGCAACTCCCCGACGAACAGCACGTTCGGATCCTGTCGCATGGCGTTGCGGATGCCGTCGGCGAAGGTCTCGGTGTCGACCCTCACCTCGCGCTGTTCAAAGTGGCTCAGGCTGTCCTCGAACACGTACTCGATGGGATCCTCGATGGTGATGATCCGCAGCGCGCACGTCTCGTTGAGCTGCTGGATCAGGGCGCGCGCCGTGGTGCTCTTCCCCTGCCCCGTCGGTCCCGTGATCAATAGCAGGCCGCGCGGTTCGTCCACCAACTGATGCAACGCCACCGGCAGGTGCAGATCCTCCAGCCGCATGCGCTGCTGAGGAACCACCCGGAACGAGAACGATTGATAGCCACGCTGCTTGCTGAAGTTGGCGCGGAACCTCACTCCGCCGAACTGGAACGACGCATCCACCTCGCGCTGGCGAAGGATGCGACCCTGCAGCTCCGGGGAGAACACATCCATGAACCAGGAGGTGAGGGTCACGTCGTCCGGCGCCGGAAATAACCGCTCCGGGACCGTCTCCAACCGACCGTCGATGCGCACGATGAACGGATGCCGCGCGCGCCCATGGAGATCCGACGCGCCGCGCTCGCGCGTCCACGCGATCAGTCTGCCCAGCGGTTTGCCCGGATCGACCTGTTCCATGGA
>JADLFD010000621.1 GCA_020845805.1 Verrucomicrobiales bacterium
CCACACCTCAACCGATTGTATCCTATCCGATGCAACCCACACTGAATTCTCATCGCAGCAGCTTCCTGACACGCTCCAGGGTTGCCCTGGCCGTTGGCTGTCTGGCGGCGTTCTCTCTGAGCTCCCAGGTTCAAGCCGTGACCATCGATTTTTCCACTGCTCCCACGTTTGACACCGCCCTTCCGTACTCGGAGAAGGGTTTCACCTTGTCAGAACTGAGTGGTTCAGCTCATTTGCGGGGGGACTATGGGATAGGGCAGCCCACGACGTTGCTATTCGGTACTAGAGGCGCCTCCGTGCAACTCACGCGCACGGACAATGGGCTTTTTGACCTGGTTGGTTTTGACGTGACGTACTTCGAATCAGCTTTTGATTCGATCCAACCTGCTGGTCTTGTGACGTCGGCGGGAGGCACATCGGACATTACCGCGCAGGGCTCGTACGGTTTCACGGGCGCTGGCTTCGAAGGGTTGAGTTGGGTCCTTATGACCTCGGATGTGCCGATAGGGATTTTCGGCTGGCAGCTTCTGATCGACAACATTGTCGTGAAGAACTCCTTTTCCAACGTTCCGGATGCCGGGAGCACGGGCTTGCTCTTGTCCGCGGCAGTCGGGGTCCTCGGCCTCTGCCTGCAGCGGTTCCGTCGCTCCTGAGAGAGTCGCGGCCAGATCGTGATTCCGCTGCTGCGGCTCGTGAGCGCTGCCACCGGCAACCGGGTGGTCATTTCGGTGCCGCCCCAGGGCGATCCGGGTGAGGTTCGGATCGCTTTCCTATTCTTTTTGTTTCGCCTGATCGTTTGGCCGCCGAAAGGGCGCACTGGGGTATGGATCGGGCAAACTGCCCGATCCGAAGCAAACCACATCTCAACCGATTGTATCCGATGCAACCCACACTGAATTCTCATCGCAGCAGCTTCCTGAAACGCTCCAGGGCTGCTCTGGCCCTTGGTGGTCTGGCGGCGTTCTCCCTGAGCGCCCAGGTTCAAGCCGTGACCATCGACTTTTCCACTGCTCCCACGTTTAATACTGACCTTCCGTGGTCGGAGAAGGGGTTCACCTTGTCGAAACTGAGTGGCGGAGCGTTTGTACGGGGGGACTACGGCGGAGTTAATCCTTCCCCGGTGTTGATGCTCGGTAATCAAGGCGGCTCCGTGCGACTCACGCGCACAGACAATGGGCTTTTTGACCTGAAGGGACTTGAAGTGGATCACTTCCCAGCGCCCCCGACGTATCACCCTGCTCGTCTGGAGATATCGACGGGCCACACCGTGGGCATTACCCTGGAGGGCACCTATATCTTTAGTGGCTACGAAGGGTTGAGCTGGTTGGATATCATCTTTGAGGTGCCGGCAGCGACATCTCCATCTGATTGGTACAATCTTCTGATCGACAACATTGTCGTGAAGAACTCCGTTTCCAACGTTCCGGATGCTGGGAGCACCGGCTTGCTGCTGTCGGGGGCTCTTGGGGTCTTCGGGCTTTGGCAGCAACGGCTTCGTCGCCTTTGACCGGATCCAGCATGCAACATGCTGGGAGCAATGCGGATATGGACAAGCTGTCCTGATGGATCTTTCCTGGTCGCCACGGTGGCGGCATGAGGAACACCTTGACCGTCGATGCATGATTCTCCCCGACCTGAAAGGCTCGGGGGGACGATCCTGGACCTGCACGATTCGATCGTGACGGCGCTCCGCCAGCACGGACGCCCCGTGTTGGTCGCCGCCACCGGCTCGGGCGAGACCACGCAGGTTCCCGCGAATGCTGCTCGATGCCGGGCTTGCCGGTGGAAGGCGCATCCTGTCCTCCATCTGAACGCTGCGACGGCCGATGCTCCGGGCCTGAACCGCCAAGCCTTGTCGAAGGAAACCTTCTAGCCAAGGATCACGCCGTTCGAATCTTCGTGGAGGGCCGCACACTCCAGCGACGGCACGTTCGCCACGGGGCTGGCGCAGGCCAGTTCCGTGCGGAAGTCCGAGCCGCCGGGTGCGAAGGAAAAGAGGGTGCCGCCTTTTTATCGAGTGGTGGTGCCGCCCCGATGATCCGAAGCGGGCCGGCTTCGCGAGGGCGCCGACGCGCTGATGGTTCGACAACGGCCCGGATCGCTTGCGCGAGGCGGGGCCGTTTCCGCCGTCGGCATGCGGGTGCCGGTCCGCGTCTGGGGCTGGTCGCGGTCACGGCGAGGGACGCGGCGACTGCCGTTGGGCTGCTTGGCGGGAAGGGACAGTTCCCTAGTGCCCCAACCCGCCGGCTTCGACGCGAGACTTCAGAGGCGGGCGATGGCGACCGGGGCCGGGTTGCGCGACCGCACCACCCCTCCGGGAATCTCACGCGTGATGACGAACGCGGTCGCGGCGCGAATCGGCAGCCTAGGTCTGAAGCGCACCAGCGCCTCGTCACTGCCCACGGGAATGTCAAACACCCCGCCGTCCACCGGCAACTCGTCGCGCCCCGGATCCACAATCCAGAGCTGGTACTGAGAAAGCGTGGGGTCATTGGCCGGAAGGCCGCGCAGCCGAAGGAATCCGTCCTGCCGCTCGCCGCTCCACACCACCTCCGCGTCCAGTCCACTGTAGCGGTCCTGACCGGCCGCGAATCGTGCGCGCGCCCAATCCCGGGTGTCCCGCTCGAACTGCAGTCGATCCTCGGCGACCTGGGCGGTCCCGACCTTGGGAACTGATTCGGGAGTCTCGCTGGGTTCGGGACGAAGCCAGCCGGCCAGGGCGAGCACCAAGGCCGCCGCGGCCGCGGCTTGCCATCCCCAGGCCCGGGCGGGGAACCATCGTCGGAGGCCGCGCTCCGATTCCCGGTTCGGTTCCGCAGGGAATGGAACGACGCGCGTTCCCTCGCTGGTCTGGTTGCCGAACGCCCGGACGTCAGCGCGCAGCCGCTGCCGGAGCGATTCCGGGGGACGCTCCGCCTTTGCCAGGGCTCGCGTGAGCGCTCCCACCGCGTCGACCGCCTCATGCTCTTCCGCAGAGCCGGGCGGGCGGTCCGCGGTGCCGTCCAGGATGCGATCCACGGCGTCGTTCCAGCGGGTTTCGTCGTTCATGGCATGTCCTCCCTCCGGCGTCCCAGGGCCTCCCGCACGCGCTGGAGTCCTCGTCGGATCAGGGTTTTCACCGTCCCCAGGGGGGCCCCGGTCTTCTGCGAAATCTCCAGGTGGGTCCAGCCGTGCGCCAACGACCACTCCAGCATCCGTCGCTGTTCCTCGGGCAATCCCTTCAAGACGCGAAGTGCACGACAGGCTTCGTCGTCCAGTTCCACGACACCTTCTCCCGCGTCCACGCCCGATCGGACCATCCCTTCAGGTGCGGGACCTGGGAGAGTGCCTCCTTGAGGCGCTGCTGCACCGGGCCGGGAAGATCCGGCCGCTCGGCGAGGCTCAGGGCCGCCACTTCATAGACTGCCGTGCAGGCCTTGGAATCGCCCCCGTTGTAGAGGGGCACTCCGCGCTCGATGGCCCGGCGAACCACCTTCGCGACCGATGAGTTCGACTTGGCTTGATCCAGGGTGGGCGGTTCCTGCTCGGGTGGAAGCAGCACCTGGTCCACGACGTGGATGATTCCATTGCGTGCCTGGAGGTCCGTCTTCACCACGCGCGCCTGGTTGATGCGCAACTGGCCGTCGGTAAAGGTGACCTTCACCTCGGGACCGGCGACGGTTTTCGTGGAGTCGAGCCCTACAACGCTGCGGGCTGGAACACTCCCGGCCAGGACGTGGTACTGAAGAATCCTCCCCAGCCTCTCGCGGTTCTCCGGCTTCAGCAGGGACTCCAGCGTTCCTGCCGGCAGACGGGCGAAGGCCTCATCCGTGGGTGCCAGCACCGTGATGGGTCCCTGGCCTTTGAGGAACTCCACCAACCCGGCGGCTTCCGCGGCGGCGGTCAGCGTCTTGAACGTCCCAGCCTGACTTGCCAGGGACACGATGTCCGGGCGGTTTGAGGGTTTGGTGTCTTGCGCGCGGAGGGAGACGGCCGGGACGAGGGCCGCGGCCAGGGTCAGGGCCAGGACACGGGAAAGGCGTCGCAGGCGCGGTTGGGGGGACGGGTGGGGCGGGAGATGGGCATGCATGGAGGCGCGGGGACTTCCAGGTTTCGTTTCGGTCGGGCGCGGCGCCCGGGCCGGGCACCGACACTCCTGCATTCGTTGGCGGAACCGGTATGGATTCAGAAACTGTTCCAGCTGTCCTGCGACGTGGCGTCGGGCGGCTCGGGCCGGCGCGATCCCAAGGTTTGGGAAACTGCGGCTCGCTCCGTGGGAGCGATGAGAACACGTGAGAATCGGTCGGCCACCACCCGACATCCCGCTTGCTTTCGCGAAGGAGGAGTTGTGAGCGATCCCGAGTCCGGTGGTTTCGGGACTAGCGTAGGAGCATCAGGGACGAGAGCGGCAAGGCGATGATGCGCGGATCCTCGATCTCGGGTGCTGGCCCCTGGGTGATGAGCAGGCCAAAAGTCGCACGATTCACCGACTTCTCGATGAAGGTGCGAAGTCCTTCGGTGTCGCGTAGTGAATCGATCCTAGCCTGGTATTTTACTTCGATCGGAATCCGTCTAACACCCACGGTCAGGACAAAATCCACTTCGGGTTCCCCGGACCGTTCCGGGAAGTGCGCGATGTCCAATCCAGGAATGGTCGAAAGGGTGGCGCCCGCGACGCTCTCGGCAAGATGGCCTGCCACCACCGTCAGGTCGGGATGTTCGCGCAACTGCCCGGGGTCGAGTGGAATGCGTTCTTGGAGCCAACTTGCCCGTAGGCCCAAGTCCACCAAGCAAATCTTCGAATTGCCGCGGCTGCGTTTTAGCCGGATTTCCAACGGTGGCACCAAACGAAGGAGAAGGGTGTCGGCTAGGAAACGGAGGTAAGCCTGGATGCGTTGGACGCCCACGTTGGCTTCGAGCGTGCGTTGAGCTTCGCGTGCAAAAATCCGGACCGACGGTGCCTGCCCGGCGTAGCGGCAGCACTGACGAAAGATTTCCTCCAGGAGGGGTGCGTCCCGTTTTCGACCGCGCTCGCCGACTCGAAGGTCATGCTGGATGACGCGTTTGATGACCGTTTCGTTGAGTTGGTCTGCGATCTCCTCCCACCGCACATCGGCACGCAGGTGGACCATGGGGTATCCGCCACGATCGGAGAACGCCGAGAACGCGGCGTCGCGAATGGATTCACGTGCTCGTCCATAGGCCTGCAATTCCCTCCAGAAAGCCGGATGAGTCAGGGGCTCAAGTCCGTTGTCGTCCAGAAATGGCATACCGAGATCCAGGCCCCGTAGCGTCGCAATCTCGGTGAGACTCAGCGTTCCTGCCTCAATGGTCGTGATTCGGCCTGCAAGGCTGTCCCGTCCCGCCTCGATTCGAAGGGCTGAGCTCCCTGTGACGACGACCTGCACCGTGGATGAATCCACCAGTGATTTCAGTTGAGGGGCCCAGGCCTGAAGATTCTGCACCTCATCCAGCCAAACGTAGGCCGGGGACCCTGCTCGCGCTGCATCGTTAAGCGCACAGCCTAGAACCGTGCGCTCGTACCAATCCACGATGCGCAGGATCGGGGAGTCGAAAAGCTCCAACTCCGCCAATTCATCGAACTGAACCCTCAAGATCCGCCGTCCCTCGACTCGTTGAGCGAGCAGTTCCTCGATGGCGTGATACTGCGCCGTGGTCTTGCCAATCTGGCGCGGGCCTCGTACGACGATAATGGGTGCCAGCTGCGCAGACATCCGGCGCTGAATCTGGGCAACGAGGTGCCGCCGATGAGGGGGAAGCGCGGGCAGAGATCGATGTTCCCACCAAGGATTCTGACGCCTCAGACTCGCGACCAACTCGGGAGGCAGGCTCATCTGTGGGAACAGAAATCCTGTATCCATGTCCCAGTACCTTAGGGATCCACACGCGGGTGCGCAATCGGCTACCCCAGTTCTTGTGGAACGCAGGCTGCGCACATGTCGGCACGTCGGGGCTCCGCGTAAGTGCGTGGTGACCTTGCCGTGCGTCGCCGGACCGCTCCCTTGGGGGGGACCGAGCCTCGGCGGGGAACCGGGGTCAGTGCAGCGCCTGGTGGATGCGTTGCAGCAGATCCTCCGGATCGCAGGGCTTGGGGAGGACATCCGTGACCCCCAGCTTGGTGTACTCCTGCCGCTTGGACTCCTGCTCGAGCCCGGTGCTTGCGATGACCGGCAGGGTCGGATGCAACCGCCGCAGCTCGCGGATCATCTCGAGGCCTCCCATGACCGGCATCATCGTGTCCGTCACCACCAGCCGGATCTCACCGAGGTTCTCCTTGAGGGTGGTTAGGCCCTCACGGCCGTTGCTGGCGATGACCACCCGATAGTTCCGTTTGATCAGCAGCTGGCGCGTGCTTGCCAGGATCGCCATCTCGTCGTCCACCAGAAGGATCAGTTCCTGATGGCCGAGGGGAGGCTGGTCGGCTGGCGGCTCGGAGCTGCGGCGGGCCGCATCCTGGGCCGCGGGAAGGTAGACATTGAAGGTGGAGCCCACCTGCGGTTCGCTGAACACGGTGATGAAGCCCCCGTGGGCCTTGACGATGCCGCTCACCGTGGAGAGGCCGAGTCCCGTACCATAGCCGACCTCCTTGGTGGTGAAGAACGGGTCGAAGATCCGTTCCACAATCTCCCGGGGGATCCCACAGCCATTGTCCGCGACACTGATCATCACATAGGGACCGACGTGGGAGTTAGGGCTGAGTTTCGCCTCGGTGCCGGTCAGTTCCAGATTCTCCGCCGTGATGGAGAGTGTGCCGCCCTTGGGCATTGCATCCCGCGCGTTGACGCAAAGATTCATCAGCACCTGATGGATCTGGGTGGGCTCGGCGAAGATGGGCCACAGGTACTTCTGGGTGTTGATCGAGAGCGTGATGCCGCGGGGAAAGGTTTCGCGCACCAATCCGGTCAGCTCCCGCAGGAGGTAGGACACCTCGACCGAGGACCGCTGGCCGTCCTCGCCCCGGCTGAACGCCAGCAGTTGTTTCACAACGGACGCCGCCCGGCGTGCGGCCTGGTGCGCCATTTCCAGGAGTTCGCGTTCACGGTCGCCTTTCATCTCCTCCCCGAGGACGGCCCGGACCATGAGGATAGGGGCGAGCAGGTTGTTGAGATCGTGGGCGACACCGCCGGCAATGGTCCCGATGGCCTCCATGCGTTGGGCCCGCAGGAACTGCGACTCCAACCTCTTCCGGTCGCTGACATCCCGCGCGATGTTGGAAACCCCGACCACGCGGCCCGCGGTGTCGCGCACCGGTGAGAGGGTCACCAGCACATCGACGCGCCGGCCTCCTTTGTGCACGCGCTGGGCCTCGTACTGCGGGTGTTTCTCGCCGCGGCGCACGGCATTCAGGTGCTCCAATTCCTGCGGCCGGAACTCGAGCGGGGTCAGTTCGAGGATGGACCGGCCGAGCATCTCTGCCGCTGTGAAACCGAAGGTGGATTCGGCGCCGAAGTTCCAGGTCGTGATGGCCCCCGAGGTGTCGTGGCCGATGATGGCGTCCTGGGAGGAAGCGACGATGGAAGCCAGCATGGCGTTGGACTCCTCGGCCTGTTTGCGCTGGGTGATGTCCGCGCGGATGGCCACATACTGGCGGGGACGGCCGTATTCGTTGAGGAATGGCACGATGGTGGTGTCCACCCAGTAGGACGAACCGTCCTTCGCGCGGTTCTTGATCTCGCCTCTCCAGACTTGGCCGCGGCCGATGGTGCCCCACAACTCACGGAAGAACTCCGCGGAATGATGGCCGGAGTTGATAATGCGGTGATCCTGTCCGATCAGCTCCTCCCGCGAGTACCTCGAGATGGTGCAGAATTTCTCGTTCGCGTAGGTGATGCGGCCGCGGGCATCGGTGATCGCCACGATGGCGTGTTCATCGAGGGCTGCCTTCAGGTCCACCACCTCCTTGTTCGACGCGCACAGCGCCTCCTCCGCCAGCTTGCGCTGGGTGATGTCCGCGCGGATCGCCACGTACTCGCGCGGTTTGCCGGCATCGTTCAGGAACGGAACGATCGTGGTGTCGACCCAGTAGAACGTGCCATCCTTGGCCCGGTTCTTGATCTCGCCTCTCCAGACCTGGCCGCGACCGATGGTGCTCCATAGGTCGCCGAAGAATTCCTTCAGGTGATGGCCGGAGTTGATGATGCGGTGATCCTGCCCGATCAGTTCCTCCCGCGAGAACTTGGAGATCGCGCAGAACTTGTCGTTCGCGTAGGTGATGCGGCCGCGGGCGTCCGTGATGGCGACGATGGCGTGCTCATCCAGGGCCGCTTTCAGGTCGCGCAGTTCCTTGGTGGTCGTCGCGGGGCAGTCCTCGATTCTGGTGCGTGGGTCGGGTGTGTCGTGGGAATCCATGGCGTCTCGGGGGGGTATCGCACCCGGTTCAATCAAGGTCGGCGGGTCCCGGAGCCAGGCACCACCCCCGGGAATTCCCCGCGCCAACTGTCATTGATCCTTGGTGGGGCGGACACTTGTTCTGGGTGGAGTCATTCTCACCGTAGACCAGGGAACGGCGGGCCCCTCCCATTGTCAATTCCCGCTCACGATTCCGTGCGGGAGCCTTCTCCTGGAATCCCGAATGGCTTGGCGCGGGGGCTGGGCGGTGCCGGCCCTCCCGCAGGACGATCGCGTTGACAGTCGCTTTTGCCATCAACGACTTCGACAGGGGAACGAAGGCCGACGACGCGAACCGGGAGGCCTATCACGATGGCATCAGCGAGAATGTCACGCGCTGCCAGGGCCGCGCATTGGATTGCTGACCAGCCCGCCCTTGGCTGCGACGAGATGGCGGAGGCCAACGTCGCCGTGCGATCACGGACGACGTGAGAGGGGGGAAATCCCCACCCAGTTCGATCGCAGGGCGTGCGCCCTGACCACGCGGGTCGGTGGAGGGAACGGTAACAACGGGGTCAAACCTGGACAGCGGAGATTGGTGGCACACCCGGTTCAGCAGGAACGGACCTCGAGGGCTCGCCCGCGTTCCGTGCAGGGCCACGATCCGCTAGTGGTCTTGCTGACGGATCCGCACCACCCGAAAGCCCACGGGCAGCGCCAAGATGCTGTCCCACCATTCCTCGCCCTGGTAACGGTACCGTACCTGCAGGGCGCGCAGTCGGCGTTGGGTGAGCAGATGGAAGGCCTCGCGCATCCCCAGGCGTGAGCCCGATTCCGACATGGTGCTGGGTCCGGACTTGGCGAGGATCTCCAGGATCTCGGCGCAGGATTCCAGATCCGCCACCAGGCGCAGCAACAGGGCCTCGTCCACCAGACCCTCGGTCAGCAGGGGGGCTGGCGGTGGTATGTCGGGTTGCGGCGCTGTTTCCACGAGGTCGGTGCCAGGTGTGTTCATCGGAGGAGGGAGAAATCTGCGGCGGGATTGGAGCGGACTGGCTGAGCCCAGGGGAGTGCTGAGCCAGCGGATTCTGGCACATGGCACTGGAGGCAAAGGGGTCGTTCCGGATGCGAAGTGCGCAGGCCGGGCAGGCCGTTGACCCCATGGCAGCTGGAGCAGTTCTCGCGCAGTTGGAGCGAGTGCGGAATGGTCGGGGGAGCTCCCGGCCACGCGCGCGAACCGGCTCCCGAGGACACGACTCCATGAAAGGCGTTGTCGGCAAACCACGCGGGAAGTGGGGACGCAGAAGGCGGTCCGCTGCCGCCGGAGGGGACATGGCATTGCGTGCAAAGGCCGAGTTCGCCGTGGCTCATGCGAGGTGCCACCACGTCACGGACCGCGAGACCGGTCTCGTGACAGGCGCGGCAGCTCGCCGGGGACGTGGGATCGATCGGGTGGGGAATCACGGGCGGGGCCCCGTCGAAGGCGCGACGGCTCCGCCGCATTTCCACCGCGCGCGCGCGCTCGAGAGCGGCCTCCTTGGGGGACTTGGGCGCGACCGTCTGCGCGGGGCGCGGCGCGAGCGTGGCGAGGGTGCTGTGCCAGTTGGCGTTGGGTCGCAGGCTGGCTTCACCCAGTTGCGAATACGCCACGATCCGCGGCACCGCCGATCCAGTCACGGTCGGGGTGGAGTTACCCTCGCGCGTACTCAGGCTCCTGGTGTCCGAGTCGACACCAGCCGTGGGGTCGTGCGTGCCGCGGGTTTGGTTCAGCCCCATGAAATAGCCACTCACCGCCACCATCAACAGCATGGCCAGCGTGACCTTCGAGGCGCGCTTCGAAAGGGTGGCCGGATCCGGAAAGGGATTCATGGCATCTCCAGGCGCAGGTCAGAGGCTGGGACGTTCCGGGGCGGCTTGGGCGCGTGAGCCGCGCTGCACATCGACGGCGCATTTCTTGTAGTCCGGTTCCTTGGAGACCGGGCATACGGCGTCGAGGGTGAGCTGATTGATCATGAGGCGTTCGTCGAAGAACGGCACGAAGACCTGACCGCGCGGCGGATGACCGCGCCCGCTGATCCAGAGGGGCAGTTCGAGTTCACCCCGGCGGGTTTTGAGTTTCACCGTTTCCCCGTTCTTGAGCCCGCGTTCCGCCGCATCGGCGGGATGCATCTCGACGTACGACTGGGGCACGGCGTTGCGCAGTTGGGGCACGCGCATGGTCATGCTGCCCGTGTGCCAATGTTCGAGCACGCGACCGGTTCCCAGCCAGAAGGGGAATTCCACGTCGGGCATTTCGGGCGGGACTTCGTAGGGCGCGTACCAGATCTGCGCCCGGTCGTCCTTGGTGACGGAGTGGTAGAATTGGATCCCGGCACCCTTCTTCACGTAAGGATCGTCGAACTCCATGAAACGGAACTTCGTCTCGCGCCAGGATCCGTCCGCCTGCTGCACCACCGGCCAGCGCAGGCCGCGCGCCTTGACGTACTCGTCGTAGGGCGCGAGGTCCTTGTGCTTCATTCGCGTGAACTGCCGGTATTCCTCGAACAGCGCGCGATCGACATTCAGTTCGTAGTAGCGTTCCCACTGCCAGACCGGGACCTCCTCGCCCTTCTCGTTGCGGAAGGTGAAGAGGAACTTGCCGTCCTTGTCCTTCATTCCCGGGTGGCCGAGCTCGAAGAGCTTCCGCGCAATGGCGATGGTCATCCAGCAATCGTCCCGCGCCTCGCCCGGGGGGCGCACCATGCGGAACCACTGTTGCGTGCGGCGTTCGGAGTTGCCGTAGATCCCGTTTTTCTCCACCCACATCGCGGCCGGAAGCACGAGGTCCGCCAGCGCGGTGGTGGCGGTGGGATAGACGTCGCAGACGATGAGGAACTTGTCTTCCAGATCCTTCTTGGCCTCGAAGAGCTTGTGCAAGTTGGGGAGCGATTGACCCGGATTGGTGACCTGGGTGAGCAGCGTGCGGATATCCCCGCCCTTGGCGGTCGGGGTGCAGAACTTCTCGAACAGCTGCACCGTGTGGTAGCCGGGCTTGGGATTCACGCGGCCTTCGGGCAGGTTCCAGATCGCCTCTGCCTGCTTGCGATGCTCCGGGTTGGCCACCAGGCGTCCCCCGGGGAGCATATGACAAAGGGTGCCGACTTCCCGCGCGGTGCCGCACGCACTGGGTTGGCCAGTGAGGCTGGTGGGCGCGTCCCCGGGACGGCCCCAGTGTCCACTCAGAAGGTGGATGCCATGCACCATGCGGTTGATGTTGGTGCCGCGGGCGTGCTGGTTCATCCCCATGCACCACACGCTGGTGATCCGCACGTCCTTGCGACCGAAGAGTTCGCCCAGCAGGCGGATCTTGGCCGCCGGCACGCCGGAAATCTCCTCCACCTTCTCGGGTGTGTAAGCCGCCAGTTCCTTCGCGTAGTCCTCGAAGGTCATGGGCTTGCCATCCAGGGTGTGCTCAGAGGTGTCGGTCTTGAAGGCGCAGTGTTTCTCCACGAACTCGCGCGCGTAGGTCTTGTCCTTGAGCAGCAGGTGCGCAATGCCGTTGGCGATGGCGAGATCGGAGTGAGGGCGGAACTCGAGGTACTCGTCGGCGTGCTCCGTCGTGCGCGTGCGGCGCGTCGCCATGTCGATGATGGTAATCTTCGCGCCGCGATTGCGGCGTTCCAGCACGCGCGAAAACAACACCGGATGCATCTCGGCCATGTTGTTGCCCCACAGCAGCAGGACGTCGCAGGCATCGAGATCGTCGTAGCACCCGGCGGGTTCATCCACGCCGTACACCGAAAGGTAACCGGTCACCGCGCTGGCCATGCACAACCGCGCGTTGGGTTCGAGGTGGTTGTTGCCCAGGCCGCCCTTCATCAGTTTCTGCGCGGCGTACCCCTCGGGAACCGTCCACTGGCCCGAGCCATAGATCGCGAAGCTGGCCGGGTTCTCCATGATGCGCTTGGCGACCACCTCCAAGGCCTCGTCCCAGCTGATCTCCTCCTGGCGTCCGTTTCGCTTGAGCAAGGGTCGCGTCAGGCGGTCCTTGCCGTAGAGGATCATCCCCACGTGGTAACCCTTCACGCACAACAGGCCCTTGTTCACCTCGGCCTTGGCATCGCCCCGGATGCCGACGATGCGGCCTTCACGGACCCCGACCTCGACATGGCATCCGGTGCCGCAAAAACGGCACGGGGCCTTGTCCCAGCGGATGTCCGCCTCCGGTGCCGCCTGCGCGGGCAGCGAGATTCCGGAGCGTGTGGCGGCCAGGGCCGCGGCGCTGGCTAGAGCCGCCTGGCGAAAGAACTGGCGTCGGTCGGGATGGAGGGCGCTCGAGCAGGGACGGGGTGTGGAGTTCATGGAGGGCATCCTCGGGGGAGGAGATCGAATCGAATCGAATCCATCAGACAGATTGGACCTGGGAGGTGGGGAACGTCGGGGCGGTGTGCGGATCCAGCCCCTCGAAGAACACGGCCGAAACTTCGAGCCAGCGGACGCCGCGAACGGTGGCGATCCAGGAATGGAGATCGCGCGCGGCAGCGGCGTTGACCGCTTCGGCCGCCAGCGTCAGCCAGGGTCCGGACCGTGTGCCCACGGTGAGGGCCGGATGCGCGCGCAAGGTGGCCTCGGCTTCCGTGCGCTCCGCCGGGTCGTCGGTGAGTTGGACGAGAATGCCACCAATCACGGGATCCACCGGTTCGTCGGCGGGAGGGAACGCGTCCATGACTCGCACGTTAGCGACCGAGGCGAGGGATGGGGTTGACGCCCGTCAAGCGTTGCCGTTTTCGCGGGGTCTCCCGTTCAGGAAGACCATGGACTTCGCGGCGCGACATCGACACTCAAGCAGAGGAGAGCCGGAATTCCCGGGTTCCGTTGACGCCCGTCAAAACACGGCGCGGTGTGCTCCGCTAATGAAGGCGGTGAAGTGAGACCCCGCGATCCTGCATCCTTCGAATCGCCCGCGTCCTCGACGGGTTCGCGCCGTTCCGGGCGCGGGCGTTGGGTCGCGGCCCTCGTGTTGCTGGCGGCCGCCTTGGTCGCCGGCGTCGTCGGAGGTGCGGCCCCCGAATCGGGAACCCTTTCCCCACACGCTGCTCCGGGCGCGGTGGGCACGAGCGTGCCAGGCTCCGAGCGCGTGCCGGCGGGGGCATCCCCTGCCACCGACCGCGCGCGGTTTGCCGTTCGGATTCGCCAGCCGGTGGTCCCGCCGCGCGTCGACACCGGGCGCAAGGATGCGCATGGCCAGGTGGTGACGGTGGCCTGCGGGACTTGCCACGCCACCTCGACGCCGCGGCGTGAGACGCGTTCCGCGGCGGAGCTCGACGAGTTCCACCAGGGTTTGCAGTACGCGCATGGCACGCTGACCTGCCTCAGTTGCCATGACGCCGCCAACTACGACCAGTTGCGACTGGCCGACGGCCGCGGGCTTCCTTTCGCCGAGACCATGTCGCTGTGCGCGCAGTGCCACGGCCCGCAGTTTCGTGACTATTCGCGCGGCTCGCACGGAGGCATGACCGGGTACTGGGATCTCTCGCGCGGACCTCGCGAGCGCAACCACTGCGTCGATTGTCACGATCCGCACGCGCCTCGCTATCCGCAGGTCCAGCCCGCGTTTCCGCTTCCTCCTGATCGCGGTTTGGTCGCCCCGCCCGAGCCTCACCATGAATAACCCGCCTTCCATCCCGCCCGCGGATTCCGAGCATGCTTTCGGGCACGACACCTCGCGGCGCACCGCTTTCAAGGCGGTGGGCGCCACCCTGGGTGCCGCCGCCTTCGCCAAGGCGCTGGCGCCGCTCACCGAGTGGGCGCCCACGCTGTCCGTGGATGAGTTCCTGCAGAAGCACTACAAGGAGCTGCGACCGGAGGAGATGGCGCAGATCATCCGGCGGCTCGAGGACGAAACGCGCCAGCGCTACGGAGCCGACGTCCGGATTGAGGACATCAAACCCAGCGACGACGTGCAGTTCGCGTACGCGCTCAATCTCAGCATCTGCATCGGGTGCCGCAAATGCGCCGAGGCCTGTCACAAGGAGAACAACCACGATCGCGCGAGTCAGCAGTCCTATATCCGCGTGCTGGAAATGCAGAAGGGGTCCATCGACCTCGAGAAGGGCAACGCGCACTACGACCACCCGGTGCCGCAGAAGGACAAGTTCTACATGCCGGTCCAGTGTCAGCAATGCGACCGACCGCCCTGCGTTTCGGTGTGTCCCGTCGAGGCCACCTGGAAGGAGAAGGACGGCATCGTCGTGGTGGACTACAACTGGTGCATCGGCTGCCGGTATTGCGAAGCCGCCTGCCCGTATCACGCGCGACGCTTCAACTGGTCCGCACCAAAGATCTCCGCGACGGAGGTCAACCCGGTGCAGGCCTACCTCAGCAATCGCATCCGGCCGCAGGGCGTGATGGAGAAGTGCACGTTCTGCCTGCATCGCACCCGCCAGGGTAGGCTGCCTGCCTGCCTCGAGGCGTGTCCCACCGGGGCGCGGGTGTTCGGCAATCTGCTCGATCCGGAGAGCGAGATCCGCTGGGTGCTCGAGAACAAGCGCGTGTTCGTCCTGAAGGAGGACGTCGGGACCCGGCCGCGCTTCTATTACTTCTTCGACGAGTGAGCCCACGCATTGCTTCTCCCTATGCCCCCTAATCACGCCGCGGTGTCTTCGGCTGGAACCCCGCCTCTCGCGCCTTCGGGCGCCGGGCCGGAGCCGTGGACCCATCACTTCCGCGACTACGCGCGCTTCCTTGGCCGTGCCCTGTGGCTGGCCACCGATGGCGGGTGGTTGTTCTACGGTTGGATGACGCTGCTCACCGCCATCGCCCTGGTGGGTGCCAACGCCTGGGCGGTGCAGGTCCGCGATGGGATGGGCGTCACGGCGCTCTCGGACCATGTGTCCTGGGGGTTGTACATCGCCAACTTCACCTTCTTCGTCGGCGTCGCGGCGGGCGCGGTGATGATGGTGATTCCCGCGTACTTGTATCACGACGAGGCCATGCACGATGTGGTCATCGTGGGAGAGCTTCTCGCGGTCGCCGCCATCGCGGTCTGCCTGCTTTTCGTCACCGTGGATCTCGGGCGGCCGGACCGCTTCTGGCACCTGTTACCAGGATGGGGACGGTTCAACTTTCCGTTCAGCATGCTGACCTGGGACGTGATCGTGCTGAACGGCTATCTGCTGATCAACCTGCACATCTGCGGATACCTGCTTTACCAGCGGTTCCTGGGACAGCGTCCGAACCCGCGCTGGTACGTGCCGTTCGTGTTTCTCTCCATCATCTGGGCGATCTCGATCCACACCGTGACAGCGTTTCTCTACTGCGGCCTGGGCGGCCGGCCGTTCTGGAACACCGCCCTGCTGGCCCCGCGCTTTCTGACCTCAGCGTTTGTTTCCGGTCCGGCGTTCATCATCCTCGCCTTGCAGGTGGTGCGTCGCGTGTCGTCCTTCCATGTCGGCGACGGTCCGATCCGGACGCTGGTCAACGTCATGCGCATTACCATCCTCATCAATCTGCTGATGGTGGGGTCGGAGATCTTCACCGAGTTTTACACGGGCGGGGCGCACACGTCGTCGGCGAGATACCTCTACTTCGGTTTGCATGGGCACAACGCTCTCGTGCCGTGGATCTGGACTTCGGTGGGCTGCACCGTGCTCGCCGCGTTGATTCTGCTATGCCCGAAGGTGACCGATCACCTGGTGCTGCTGGATGCCGGGTGCGTGCTGGCCTTCATCGGGCTTTGGATTGAGAAGGGCATGGGGCTCATCGTGCCGGGGTTCGTGCCTTCCACCCTGCACGAGTTGGTGGAGTATCTGCCGAACCGCACTGAGTGGATGATCAGCGCGGGCATCTGGGCCTTCGGCCTGATGCTCTACACCCTGGCGCTGAAAGTCGCGTTGCCGATCTTCACCGGGAAATTCACCCGA
>JADLFD010000622.1 GCA_020845805.1 Verrucomicrobiales bacterium
CTGGGAAAGGATTGGCAGGCGTGGCTGGCCACGCAGATCCTGCTCCAGGAAGTGAAGTCCCGGCCCGTGCCGCAACCTTGACCCGAACCATCCCCACGCCCCGAGAAACGCCGTCCACGCCCTCAATATCCGGCGTGCACTCCGTGCCCGGTTCCCATGTCGACCCCCGAGACCATCTTTCTCAACGCGCGCGAATTGCGTGATCCCGCGGAGCGCGACGCCTACCTGACCGCTTCCTGCGCGGGCAACCCTGACCTCCGCGATTCGGTTATGGCCCTTCTCGCCGCGGCGGATCACGCCGACGCCTACTTCGGTCAGGCGGACGGGATCCTCCCTCCCCCGCATCGCGCGCGCCCGGACCCCGAGACGCCGGGTGCGGTCATTGGTCGGTACGAGATCGAGTCGCGCCTCGGCGAGGGCGGCATGGGCATCGTCTATCGCGCCCGCCAAACTTCTCCCATTGTCCGGCCCGTCGCACTCAAGGTGATCAAGCTCGGCATGGACACCCGCCGGGTCGTGGCCCGCTTCGAAGCCGAGAGGCAGGCCCTCGCGATGATGGACCACCCGAACATCGCCCGCGTGCTGGACGCGGGTTCCACCGAAGCGGGCCGCCCGTACTTCGTCATGGAACTCGTCGACGGACCGCGCCTCACCGATCACTGCGATCAGCATCGGCTCCCCGTCCTCGACCGCCTCCGCCTGTTCATCCAGGTCTGTCACGCCGTCCAACACGCGCACCAGAAGGGCATCATCCATCGCGATCTCAAACCCTCCAACGTCCTCGTCGCACCCAGCCCAGATCCATCCGCGCCGGGCTCCGGATCCCCGCGCATTATCGACTTCGGCATCGCCAAAGCCGTGCAGACGGAACGCAGCGGCGCGGACTCGGTCACCACGCACATCGGTCTGTTGGGAACGCCGACTTACATGAGTCCGGAGCAGGCGTTGAGCGGCGGCACGGACGTCGACACGCGCACCGACATCTATAGTCTTGGCGTGTTGCTGCATGAGTTGTTGACAGGCCGGACCCCCTTCGCGGGTGACCGCCTCGCACCTCCAAGTCTCCCCGAGATGGTGCAAAGGTTGACCTCGGTGGAGCCGCTCCGTCCCAGCGCGCAACTCGCCGCGCTGAGTGCGGACGAATTGCGCCGGATCTCCGACTCACGCTCCACTTCCGCGGTCCGCCTGATCCACCAGCTTCGCGGCGACCTCGAGTCGATCATCGGCAAATGTCTCGAGAAGGATCGCTCCCGTCGTTACGCGTCCGCCTGGGGCCTGGCTTCCGATCTGCAACGATACCTGGCCCATGAACCCGTCACCGCCCGCCCCCCCAGTTCCCGGGACCGGCTCACCAAAGCGTTCCGCCGACATCGCGCCACCTTCATCGCCTCCGGCTTCTTCGCGCTGCTCCTGCTCGCCGCATCCCTGATCAGTACCTGGCTCGCCCTCCGCGCCTCCAAGGCCGAACGCCAGCAGACGCTGCTTCGTTCCCTGGCCGAACAGGCCGCCCAGGAATCCGATCGCCGGCTCTATTTCTCCCAGATGACCCAGGCGCAGCATTTCTGGGACGTCAACAAGTTCGGCAGCCTGCGCGAACTCCTCCACGAGACCGCCTCCTCGCCCCACCGGGGCTTTGAATGGGCCTACTGGAGGCGCATGGCCCACCTCGACGCCCTCACCTACTCCGGTCAGCCCGGATCTATCAGTGCCCTGGCCATCTCGCCCGACAGCTCGCGGATCGTCACCGGGGACGGACATCCCTCGCTCCAAGTCTGGGACGCGCGTTCCGGCCAGCTCGTGCGCCGCTGGGATCATCTGCGCGAGCCCGTGAAATCCGCGGCCTTCTCCGGAGACGGCGGAAGTGTCTACTGCGCCGGCAAGGACGGCTTGATCCGCGCCTTCGACCTGGCCACGGGCAGTGAGACGAACCGCACCCTCGCGCATCCCGATGGAGTGACGGTCATGGTCTCCGCCTCCTCGGGCCGCCGCCTCTACACCGGGGGCCTCGACCACCTCGTGAAGGCCTGGACCACCTCGCCGCTCGCTCTCGACCGTGTGCTCGCGGACGTCCAATTCGCCGTTGTCGCACTCGCCCTGGCCCCTGATGACTCCCAGCTCGCGGTCGGCACGGTCAACAAGGAGATCCTGCGCTTTCACCTGCCCGACGGACAGCCACTCGGCCGGATCGCACCCAGCGCCGGCGATGCGGAGATTCATCACTCGCTCGCGTACTCGCCCGACGGATCGATGCTCGCCAGCGGTGACTTCAACGGCCGGGTGTCGCTGTGGAGCGTGGCGGATGGCCAACGTCGCTGGAGGATCTCCGGTCACTCCGATGCCGTCAGTGCGATCACCTTCTCCCGCGACAACCGCTTCCTCTTCACCGGCAGTGCCGACCACCGCATTGCCATGCGATCGGTCGAGGACGGCCGCGAACTGGCGGCGTTACGCGGTCACAGCTCCGTGGTCAACGCTCTCGCGACCTCGCCCGACGGACGATTCCTCGCCTCCGGTGAAAGCGATGCGACGGCCAAGATCTGGGACCTGGCCCGCGCGCGCGCCAACGATTCCGCGCCCTACCACCAGTTCACCGGGCACTCCGACTGGCTCCAGGGCGTCGAGTTCTTCCCCGACAGCAAGCGTCTCCTGACCTACGTCAATGGAGCGTGGATCTGGGATGCCGAAACCGGCCAGGAGCTCGGCTCCTTCACCGGTCACGCACACATGGTCTTCGCGGCCGCAATCGCCCCCGATGGAGAACGGGTCGCGACCGCCGGGGACGATCTCACCCTGCGCCTCTGGTCCGCTTCCTCGGGCTCCGAGCTCGCGCGGCTGACCCTGCCCAGCGGGATCCTGCGCGCGATCCGCTACTTCCCCGACGGCCGCCGATTCGCCACCGTGGGTGACGATGGGACGCCACGCATCCACGATGCCGAGTCCGGCGCCGTTGTTCGTGAGGCTTCCCGCTTCCTTCAGCCGCTCACCTCGCTCGCGATTTCGCCCGACGGACGCTGGCTCGCGGCGGGGGATCGCTCGGGGACCGTGCGAATCTGGGATGCCCATACCGGCGCGATCGACCATGAGATTCCCGCCAGCGGAGGTCCCGCGGTAGCCCTCGCCTTCGCCCCGCAGGCGTCGCGCCTGCTCGTGGGCACCTCGACGCCGGTCAATCGTCTCACTCTCCTGGAGTATCCGGGCGGCAGGATCCTCTTTGAGAAGAAGGTCGGCACGAGCGGGCTCCACATGGTTCGCTACTCCCCGGACGGCCGTCGGCTTCTGGTGGTCAACGAGTCGCCGGTAGGACTGCTGATCGATGCCGAAACCGGCAACGAAGTGATGAGCCTTCGCGGCGAGCGCGACTTCAACCGGGCCGGTGCCTTTTCCCCCGACGGTCACCTAATCGCGCTCGGGACGTTGGGCGTTGAGCGGGATCATGCGGTGCGCATCTGGCGCGCCGCCCCGGCGTCCCGTTGAGCCCTCAACTCATCGACTCGTAGTCCGAATGACGTTGGCCTGATGAGGGGAGATTCTGGTCCTGGGGCACGCGACCGCGTGGGTGTTCAGCGCACCGCTTTTCGCCCCGTCGCCTTTTCAGCGGTTTGAATCATGCCTTCGAAGGCGTCGTGCCCGCCGAAGTAGGCCTCGTTCACCGTGCCCAGTTTGGGAAGCAGTTCCAGGAACACGTCGTAGGCCCGGCACTGGTACGCGTGATACGCGTAGTTGTGAAACCACCCGGTCGCCTCCGGATTGAGTTCGAAGAAACGTTCGAAACTGGCGCGCACATCCTCCCAGACGCCGGGTTGCGTCCAGTGCTTCTCCTGCAGACCCGTGGTCCTCTCGGTGGCGAGCATCACGTGGACATCCACGAGCATCAGCGGAACCCGGCCTCGCCATTCCTTGGCCGCGACACAGCGTCGTCCAAACGCCAGGACCTGCTCCTCCGACCCGTGCCATTTGGGCTGCAGATACCACGCCTTGTTCTGCACGGCCTCGTAGCACGCTGGATCGAGCTTCATCGCGCGATCGAACCACATCTCCATGCGCATGCGACCGCGGCCCTGGCCCAGTTCCACTCGCATCATGGCGAGAGCCGTCTCGACCCGTGTGGCATCGAGTTTCCAGGAGGCCTCGAGGACCTGCTCCGCTGCTTCCAGGTGGGCGTTGAATCCACTCCACCCCGCCTCCCTCACGTCGTCGGCATACTTGCCGCCGCGCCGATTCCAGGCCAAGGCCACATGATTGCGCCCCCGCAACGTCAGGGCACGGGGACTGCCAGGCCAGCGCTTCGTCAGATAGTCGTTCACCGTCGGCAGGAGCTCGTCCTCCTGGTGGCTGTGCGAGGCCAGTTCCTCGACGAACTGCTCCAGCGCCTCCAGGGCTTCGCCCTCCGGCGTGTCCGCGGTTTGGAGAACCCCGGTGAGTGCGCGAAACGCTTCCCTGCGCATAGGCCCGTAAACCCCTCCCGCGCCTTTCACCGAGCCGTGCGCGGCCTTCCAGGCCTGAGCCGCGCGGAGCCACGCATAGAACTTTCGGATCCCAGGATATTCACTCGCCGCCAGCGCCTCCGCCGCTCCGCGATACCGCGTCGCACGGTCGGCATCCGCATCCGCCCATCCCCCATAGAGCACTCGCAGTGCGAGATAGCCCACCATCGGATCCGTGCACCCGGCCTCCATGGCTTTGCGAGTCCACTCCGATCCCTGGCTGGGCGCGTTGGTCGAGGTCTTGGCGCGCTGCTGCGCGAACCCCTCCAACGCGTTCATCGCCGCCTCGTCCCAGGCCGCATCCTTCCGTCCATACTGCCGGTACGACTGGGCGAGCGTCCGGCGATTCCACTCCAGCGGATCCGCGGTGACCGAGCCTGGATCGGGCCAGGTCGTGATCGTCGGGGCGACCTCGTTGGTCAGGCTCGATCGGTCGGGGGTCGAGGTAACAGCCGAGTGGGCCGGGGACACGGACGCTTCCGACTCACTTTCAGTCTTGGTCTCAGGCGAACAACCGAGTCCGAGAATCACGATCAGCCAGCCGAGGACGCAGACAACAAACCATGGACGAGAGGAAGGCATGGTGCAGGAACGCCCTCCCCATCGATCGTCTGGCGCATTCTGTCAAGGATGGCGGCGGCCACGCATTCTGGATCCAGAGCTTCCCCTCACGGGATCACGATGTTCGTGCCGGGTCCGCCATCCAGCACATCATCGCCCGGGCCGCCCGTGAGCTGATCGTCACCCGGCCCACCCAACAAGGTGTCCGGACCATCCCCGCCAAGGAGAACGTCGTCACCCTCTCCTCCATCGACCCACAGCGGGATCAACCCGCTCCCAAGCCCGGAGGCGTCGAGAAAGTCATCGCCCGCCTGCAAACGGACATTAAGCGTATCCTGCGCGATCTCACTGCCCGTGATCCACACATGCGCAGGAAGTCCGAGGACCTCCACCGCACGATCGAAGTTCGAGACCTCCACCCGATCCTCACCTGCCTTGCCGAACAGGGAGATCTCGTCGGCTTGCCCGTCGCCCGTGCCAGAACCCGCCGGATTCGCCAGATCCACCCGGAAGTCGCGGACGGCCGTTCCCGTCAGATCGCGAACGACCACGGTATCCGCGCCCCCGCGCAGGGTGAGATCGATCCGTTCCACCTCACCCAAATCCAGGGTCGCGTCCCCCCCGTCCCGCAGGACCCCAACACGGTTCCCGCGGGCAGAGAATTCCATGGCTTCCGCGAGGTCATGGCCATGGAACAGCAGCACGTCCCACCCGGCCTGACCCTCCACCACGTCGCTGCCCTCGCCCGCGTTCCAGACCACGGTGTCGTTGCCGCCCCCCGCCAGGATCACGTCGTCCCCCTGCCCGCCGGCGAGCAAGTCATCGCCCTCGCTGCCCTGGATCTGGTCCTGTCCAGGTCCGCCGTGGACCACCAGTCCCAGCAGGCCCGCCACCATCGCCCGCGCATCCACCTCGTCGTCTCCGCCTTTCAGGTCGAGCGCCAGCTGGTCGCCCACGGAATTGAACCGCTCAATCGACACGAGCGGTCCCAAGCCGGCAACCTCCGTCTCCGCCGCCTTGGTGGTCACGGTGACCATGTCCGTGTCCTCGGTTCCCATCAGGGCCACCGTATCGAGCTCATGGTCACCGCCCCGCCCGCCCGCCCCCTTTAGGTTGAGAAAAATATTGCCCACGCCTGTCTGCCACAAGGGCAGCACGGTGATCCGGTCGGCACCATTGAACGGATTCAGGGTCACGGACTCCACCCCGTCCGCCAACAACACCGCGTTCCCCGGGTTCCAGGTGAGACGCAGTCTCAGCCCGTCCTCGGCCATTTCCACGTCGTCGTTTTCGGCACTCCCATTGACCCTGAGGAAATCGTGGCCTCCCTGCCCGTGGAAGACGTCGTTCCCGGACCCGGCATCCCAGTCGAGCATGTCGTCCCCCTCACCGCCCAGCAGCACCTCGGCGCCCGCGCCTCCGAGCAGCTGGTCGTTACCCGGCCCGCCGTCAAGGGTCAGGCTCACACAACCGGCAGCCAAATGAGCCGCGCTGAGGAGGTCGTTTCCGCCTTCGCCCTTCACGATGAGCAGATCCCTGTCCCCCTCATGCCCCACCACGCTGATCCGTGTGTGTCCGCCGGTCACTGACAGTTCCCGCGCATCGCCCGCGACCGACCATTCGTCGCGGTCCGAAGATCCTCGAAGCTCGACGCGGTCGGTCTCGCCATCCCCACTTCCCGACCCGGGGCCCGCAGCCAGATCCATGCGCAAGTCCGTGAGGGCCGTTCCAGTCACGTCCTCAACCACGATGGAATCGGCGCCTGCGGCGACCTCGAGCCGAATCGCTTCCACCTCGGACGAATCCAGCGTCACGTTCTGGAGGTTGCGAACCACTCTCACCCGGCCGCCACTGCCGGACACGCCGAAGCTCTCGGGCGCGTCACTGCCATGGACGATCAGGGTGTCGAGTCCTCCTGCTGCTTCGAACACGTC
>JADLFD010000623.1 GCA_020845805.1 Verrucomicrobiales bacterium
GACTCACGTCCGCGACTACATCCTCCGTTCCGTAGCCGCCGTCGTGCAGACGGCGCTCGCTCCCCCACTCCCGCTCATTCCGTGCGCCAACGCCGTTCAGCGCGGACTTCACGTCCGCGACTACCCCTTCCGTCCCGTAGCCGCCGTCGTGAGACGGCGCTCACTCGCCCGCTCTCGCTCACCCCGTTCGCCAATGCCATCCAGCGCGGACTCACGTCCGCGACTACGCCTCCGTTCCGTAGCCGCCGTCGTGCAGACGGCGCTCACTCGCCCGCTCTCGCTCACTCCCTCGCCAACACCGTTCAGCGCGGACTTCACGTCCGCGACTACCTCTTCCGTTCCGTAGCCGCAGTCGTGCAGACGGCGCTCACTTCCCCGCTCCCGCTCATTCCCTTCGCCAACGCCGTTCAGCGCGGACTTCACGTCCGCGCTACGGAGCTCGCCGAGGTCCCCCGCCCAACCTACCTTCGCCGCGTGTCGCCCTGGTTCTGGCCACTCTTGTTCCTGGTCGGACTCCTGGCCGGCTTCGTCGATGCCATCGCCGGCGGTGGCGGATTGATCACCGTTCCCGTCCTGCTCGGCACCGGCATGGCTCCGGCCGAAGCCCTCGCCACCAACAAGCTCCAGGCCACGTTTGGGTCCGGATCCGCCGCCTGGCACTACCGCCGCGCGCAACTGGTCTCGTTGCGCGAAGCCTGGATCGGCATTCTCGCCACCGCCGTGGGCGCCCTCTTCGGCGTCCTGGCCGTGACTCGTCTCGACCCCACCCTCCTCCGTCGCGCCATCCCAATTCTCCTTCTGGTCGCCGCGTGGATGGTGTGGCGGCGACCAAACCTCGGCGCCGCCGAATGCCCCCCGCGCGCGGGCCGCGAACCGTTCCTGATTTCCGTCGGCTTGGTGCTGGGCTTTTACGACGGCTTCTTCGGACCTGGCACCGGCACCTTCTGGACCCTTTCCTTGATCGGCGGGTTGGGATTCGAACTCCTCAAAGCCACGGCCTGGACCAAGATCATGAACTTCACCAGCAACCTGGTGTCGCTCGTGGCGTTCGCCCTGGCCACGCGCCTGGACTGGGTGGCAGGCCTGCTGATGGGCCTCGGCCAATGGTGCGGGGCCCGCCTGGGCGCCAAGGTCGCCCTGCGCGGTGGCGCCCCGTTGGTACGCCCGATCTTCCTGGTCATGGTCCTGCTTGCCGCCAGCAAGCTGTTCTATGACGGCTGGCTGAAGTGAATCCCCACTCCGGCACCGAGGCGTGCGCGATCCGCCGGCGGCGGTTTCGACCTCGCGTCCTGCCTCACCGACTGCTTCCCTGACGCCGAGATGATCGGCACCGCCATCAACGCCGCCGCTGTGGCCGCGGGTGGATTCATCGGCCTGTCGGTGTCGCGGGACATGTCGCCCCGGCACCAATTCTTCCTCAAGACCTTGCTTGGCGTGCTCGCTCTCTACACCGGGTTTCGCATGGTGTGGATGAGCGTGGGCGGTTCGCTGGGCCGGGTCATCCTGCAGGTCCTGATCGCGCTGATCGCGCTGGCGTTCGGCTCGGCGCTGGGACGTGTGCTGGGCATCCAACGCCAGCTCAGCTCGCTCGGCCGTTACGCCAACGAACGCTTCTCCAAGTCGCGAACCACCCGACGCCGCGATTTCAGCGAGGGCTTCGTCACCTGCTCGATCCTCTACTGCGTGGGTCCCCTGGCCATCGTCGGACCGTTGCAGGAAGGATTGCAGAACGACCCGCGCATCCTCCTTCTGAAAGCTGTCATGGACGGTCTCGCGTCCGTCGCCTTTGCACGCGTCTTCGGCGGCGGTGCGGTTCTCGCCGCGCTTCCGCTCCTCGCCTATCAGGGATCCATCACGCTCGGCGCTAGAGCACTTCGTCCCTGGCTCGAGCACCCGGCCGTGCTGGATGGCTTCAGCAGTGTCGCCGGCCTGCTCGTGGCCATCACCTCGCTGGTCATCCTCGACATCAAAAAAGTGCCGCTGGGCGACTACCTCCCCGCCCTCGCGCTCGCCCCACTTCTGCGCCTGCTCCTGCCCTGATCCAGGCGGGGATTGACGCCGCCGCGCCCGCCATGCGTGGCTCGGGCCACTCGAGTCACCCCCAGCCCATGAACGCTGCCCCCGCCCGCTCCCCGGCCCTCGCCATCGTCCTCGTCCTCGTCCTCGTCTTCACCCTGCCGTTCCTCCGCCTCCCCACGGCGGCCGCCGCTGAAAAGACGTTCGCGGAACGCCTGGGCTGGAAGGCCGAGGACGTGGTGGTGCTCCTGCACGTCGACGACGCCGGGATGCACCACTCTTCCAACCGCGGCGTGAAGGAATCCCTCGAGCGCGGCGTCGCCACTTCCTTCGCCATCATGATGCCCTGTCCCTGGGTGCCCGAAATCGTGCGTTACGTGCGGGAACACCCAGGCGTCGATGCCGGACTTCACCTCACCCTGACCTCGGAATGGGAGTCATACCGCTGGGGCCCGCTCGCCGGCAAATCGGTTGTGCCCGGCCTCACCGATCCCGACGGCTGCCTCTGGCGCAGCGTGGCGCAGGTCGTGCCACGCGCGAATGCCGACGAGGTCGAACGCGAACTCCGCGCCCAGATCGAGCGCGCCGAAGGCATGGGACTCAAGATCACGCATCTCGATTCCCACATGGGAACGCTGTTCGCCCGGCCCGACTACTTCGAACGCTTCCTCAGGCTCGGCATCGAAAAGAAGATCCCCGTGCTCGCCATCGGCGGCCACATGACTCACGCGCGGAAGGAGAATCCCGAGGCCATCGATCATTTGAAACCGCTCGTGCCCACCATCTGGAACGCGGGCCTGCCCGTGCTCGACGATCTGCACACCGGCAGCTATGGCTGGCCGCCGGCGGAGAAAACCCGGCGGCTGGTCGAACTCCTCGAATCCCTGCCCCCCGGGGTCACCGAGATCCTGTTCCATGCGTCCGTTCCCACCGACGATTTCCCCCTCGTGACCGGCTCCAGCGCCTCGCGTCACGCCGACACCCAGGCCCTCCTCGCACCCGAGGTCAAACAAGCGCTCGAGAAGCGCGGCATCCAGCGCACCACCTGGGCCGAACTCATGCAACGACGCCAGAAAGCAGCCCCCATGCCCTGAGCGCAGTCCGACGGATAAGCGGAGCTTCGATTCGGAAAGGCGCGGCACACCGCACCCCCAGACGCCCCGGAATCAGCGCCGTCCACCCCCTCTCCCTCCCGCCACTCTTGCCTCGGCCTCTTGCGACCCCGTAGCGTCGCGCCACCACGGCACGTACGACCGGCGCATGGCGACACCTGATAAATCGGCCTTTCTCTCCGGGATCATCGAGGGCTTCTACGGCCAACCCTGGTCGCCCGCCGAGCGGCTCGAGCTGTTCGATCGCATGGTCGCCTGGGGCCTCAACACCTACTTCTACTGCCCCAAAGACGACTGGAAGAACCGCGCCATCTGGCGCGAACCCTATTCCGCCGCCGAACTCGAAGCCCTCGCCAGCATGGTCCGCGCCTGCGCCACGCGCGGAATCCATTTCGTCTACGGCCTCAGCCCCGGCCTCGATATCCGTTACTCTCATGACGACGACCGGCAGCGGCTGATCGCGCGCTTCGAACAAATGCTCGGCATCGGATGCGCCCACTTCGCGCTGTTGTTCGATGATATCCCCGATCGCATGGAGGCCGCCGAACTCGCGTGGTTCGGCTCCCTCGCCTCCGCCCAGTGCCAGGTCGCGAATGTCGTCCACCGCTGGGTGCACGAACGCCAGCCCGCCGCCCGTTTCCTCTTCTGCCCCACGCCCTATTGCGGCCGCATGGCGGAACGACAACTCGGCGGCGAAGGGTACCTCGAAACCCTCGGCCGGGAACTGGCTCCCGCCATCGACATTCTCTGGACCGGACCCGAAATCATCTCCCGCGAAATCACCCTCGACCATATCCAAGCCCTCACGCGACGCCTCCGGCGCCCTCCTCTGATCTGGGACAACCTCCACGCGAACGATTACGACGGACACCGCTTCTTCTGCGGCCCCTATTCCGGCCGGCCGCTGGCCCTCAAATCCGCCGTGCGCGGGATCCTGACCAACCCCAACTGCGAACTCGCGCTCAACTTCGTCGCCTTCCGAACCCTCGCCGCCTTCGTGCATGCCCAGGATTCCTGGGACCCACGGGCGGCCTATCTCGCCGCCCTCGACGAGTGGTTGCCCCAGTTCGCCACCGCGGGCGCGCCTCTCTCCCGCGAGGACGTCGTGCTGCTCGGCGATTGCTACTATCTCCCGTTCGAAGATGGCGCCGGCGCGAACAGCCTCTACGTCGGCCTGCGCCGGCTGCTCTCCCAACCCCCGGCACAATGGGGACCCGAGGCCGCAGAAGTGCACCGGCAGGTGGTGCGACTGCGCGACGTGTGTGCGCGACTGGCTGACCTGCGCGCCCGCCCGCTCTTCTACGCGATCTGGCGTCGCACCTGGGAATTGCGCGAGGAAATGGACCTCCTCGATCGCTATCTCACCCTCCAACGCCGTGGACCCGAGGCCAACCAAGCCTGCGCCTCCGACTTTCATCTGCCCGACACCTACCGCGGTGGTCTCGTCGCAAGGTTGCAACGACTGCTCGTCCAACAGCCCAACGGCACCTTCCTCCCCGCGCCGCCGAGTCCAGATCCCCTCCTCTCATGAGCGTCCCCCGCATCCGCCCGTACCGCCACGGCGACGAAGCCGGCACCTACCACGTCTGCTGCAAGACCGGCGATCACGGCCGCGACGGCGAACCGTTCTATCACGAGGACCCTGATGCCCTCGGCCGGGTCTTCGTCGGCCCCTACCTCGCGTTCGAACCGGATCTCAGCCTGGTGCTCGAGGACGACGAAGGCGTCTGCGGCTATGCCCTGGGCACCGCCGACTCGCGACGGTTCTACGACCGCTACGAGCGCGAGTGGCGCCCCGCTCTGTGCGCGCGCTTTCCCGAACCCCAGGGCGATCCCTCCACCTGGTCCCGTGTCCAGCAGGTCTACCACGGCTACCATCACCCGGATTATTTCTGCCCGGAGCCTTACGACCTCTACCCCGCCCACCTGCACATCGACCTGCTCGAACGCGCGCAGGGAAAGGGCTTCGGCCGGCGCATGATGGACCAGGTCATGACCGCGTTGCGTGAGGGCGGCTCCCCGGGAGCCCACCTGGGCGTGAGCATCCTCAACACCCCCGCCCAGGGCTTCTACCATCGCCTCGGCTTCACCGAACTCACCCGCGTGGGCACCCCCACCGACGGCTGTATCTATCTGGGAAAACGATTGTGAACTCGGACACCGGATTCCTGAACCGCCACGTCGTGCCCGCGCTGACTGCCGTCAGCGACAACATCTACCTCGCGGCCATCCGCGCCGGCATGGTGTCCGTCGTGCCGCTCACCATCATCGGCGGCCTCTTCCTGGTCATCGCCTACCTGCCCGTCGCGGGCTGGGAGGATCGCATCAAGGACTTCCTCCCCCTGCTCAAGGCGCCGGTGACCGCCACCTTCGGACTGCTCTCGGTCTTCGTGTCCTTCGCCATCGCCTACGACCTCGGCAAGGCGCTCAAGCAGGAGGCCGTGGTCAGCGCCTCCATGGCCACGCTGATCTTCCTGCTCGTGCAACTGGACATCAAACCCGACGACCAGGTGCTGGTCATGGATAACCTCGGGTCCAAAGGTCTCTTCACCGCCGTCCTCATCGCCCTCATCACCGTGCGGGTGCAGAAATTCTTCACCGATCAAAGACTCGTCATCCGCCTCCCCGAGAGCGTGCCCCCCATCGTTTACGAGTCGTTCCTCTCGCTCACGCCGATGATCTTCCTGGTCCTCGTCTTCTGGCTCATCCGTTACGTGGCCGGCGTGGACATCAACGCCTGGGTCCAGGTGGCCTTTAAGCCCCTCGTCTTCGCGCTCAACACCCTCCCCGGAATCCTCGTCTACGCGCTGCTCGTGGCGGTGCTGTGGTCCGTCGGCATCAATGGCGATAACGCGATGGACGCGATCGTCGCCCCGATCTTCCTCCAGTACCTCGCCGAAAACGTCACCGCGATGACCCAGGGCCAACCCCTCCCCAACATCACCGCCTACGGCTTCTTCACCACGTTCGTCAACGTGGGCGGCACCGGCGCCACCATCGCGCTCGCCCTGGTCATGCTCAATTCGAAGGAACCCGGCTTCCGCAAAATCAGCCGCCTCTCCCTGCCCACCCAGATCTTCCAGATCAACGAACCGATCTTCTTCGGGTTCCCCATCGTGCTGAACCCCATCCTGATGGTGCCCTACGTCCTCAACGCCCTGATCCTGACCGCCGCCACCTACGTGCTCATGGATCTCCACATCCTGCAGCGCCCCTTCGTCAACGTGCCCTGGACCACACCGCCCATCATCGGCCACTACCTCGTCACCGGCGGGGACTGGAAATCCGCGGTGTGGGGCGCCCTCTCCATCCCCATCGCCATGGCCGTCTACTACCCGTTCGCCAAAGTGGCCGAACGCCGGCGTCTGGCCGCGGAAGCGTCCGGCCACGCCACCGGCGCCTGACCCCCATCGCGCCCCACACTCCTCACACTCCTTCCCGTCACCACTCGGGCCTCTCTGACGCCTTCCGTCCTGGTTACATTCCGGATCCGCCCAGGAATGCGTTGGCCCACACGGCCAAGTCGCGGCAGCCTTCCCCTTATGCTCCGTCCCGGCCTGTACCTCCTGCACCTGCTCCTGCTGCTCTGCCCGCTCGCCGGGGCACAAGATGCCGATGCCCCGCCCGCCACGGCGCGTTGGTGGAAGGGCAATCTCCACACCCACTCCCTGTGGAGCGACGGCGATGATTACCCCGAGATGATCGCCGCCTGGTACAAAGAGCGCGGCTACCACTTCCTCGCCCTCTCCGACCACAACGTCCTGCAGGAAGGCTCACGCTGGTTCTCCCTCACCACCCCACGTGGGAGCGGACCCGTCCTCGACCGCTATCGCGCGCGCTTCGGAGCCGCCTGGGTCGAAGAACGCCAGATCAGTGGCACCAACCAGGTCCGGCTCAAACCCCTCGCCGAATACCGCACGCGACTGGAGGAACCCGACCGCTTCCTCCTCGTGCCGTCCATGGAGATCACCGACCGGCACCTCACCGCGCCCGTCCACATCAACGCCACCAACCCGCGCGAGTTCCTCCCGGCTGCCGGGGGTTCCAATGTCCTCGACGTCATGCGCCGCAACGTCAACGCAGTCCTGGATCAACGCCAACGAACCGGCCAGCCCATGTTCCCGCATATCAACCATCCCAACTTCGGCTGGGGCATCACCGCGGAGGAACTGATGCACGTGGAAGGGGAACGATTCTTCGAGGTCTACAACGGCCATCCCTCCGTCCACAACGACGGCGACGCCAGCCACGCCGGACTCGATCGTGTCTGGGACATCGTCCTCACTTGGCGCCTGGCCAAACTCAACCTGCCCCCCGTGTACGGACTCGCCGTCGACGACTCCCACCACTACCACACCAACGCCGTGGGCCAGAGCAACCCCGGGCGGGGCTGGGTGATGGTCCGCGCCCCCCACCTCACCGCGGAAGCACTGGTCCATGCCCTCGAGGCTGGAGAGTTCTATGCCTCCAGCGGCGTGATCCTCGCGGACATCACACGCGACGCAAAATCCCTGCGCCTGCGCATCGAAACCCAACCCGGCATCACCTACCGCACCCAGTTCATCGGCACGCGAAAACAGTTCGACGCCGCCAATGAACCCGTGCGCCTGCCGAGCGGCGACGCGGCCCGCGTCACGCACCGCTATTCCGAGGATGTAGGCCGCGTGCTAGCGGAATCCGAAGCTACCGAACCCGCCTACACATTCCGCGGCGATGAACTCTACGTGCGCGCACGCATCACGTCCTCACGCTTGAAAAACAACGGCTACCGCGACGGGGAGTTCGAGTCGGCCTGGGTCCAACCGGTGATCCCCTGATCGCCGCCTCCCCACACGACGCAACCCGGCACCCTCAGCCGCACCTGCGCCCCTTCAAGTCCCGCTTTTTTTTGCCTCACCACCAGGCCCCGCTCCCCTCTCGGACAGGCGGCTCCTAGGGAAGACGGTAGAACGCCAACTTCCCCACCATGGCCACCGGACGATGCCCGCGCGTCCAATGGGCCTGCGTTCCCACACGTTCAAAATGCGTCGCCCCCCGGGCGTGACCGGGCAGGGACTCCGGCCGATGATAAATGCGGCGCGCGATGCGCAACGCGACCGCGAAATCCTCCTCGCCCTGGAACTTCCGCACCAACGCCACCGGCGTGGTTTGGTTCAAACAAGTGAATTGCCGCCGCCGGGTCACCACCGCCAACGGACTCACCCCGGCCCGGACCGATCTCAAGCGGATCACTTCCGCCACGGCAGTCATCGCCACCTCTCCCTCCCCCCACGCCTCCGCCATCAACACCGCCGCCACCACCTGCTGGCCATACGAAAATC
>JADLFD010000624.1 GCA_020845805.1 Verrucomicrobiales bacterium
CCATCGTCAGTCGTGGCTGGCCAGCGGCAGGTAGATGCGGAAAGTGGTCCCCTTGCCCATCTCAGTCTCGATACGGATAAACCCGCCGGCGTAGGTGATCACTTGGTGGACCACTGCCAATCCGAGTCCGGTGCCCTGTCCCCGTGGCTTGGTGGTGAAAAATGGATCGAAGATCCGGGACAATAGATTGGCCGGGATGCCCGTTCCCTGGTCGGCGACCTCGATGAGAAAGTGACGCCCGGTCTTGCCGTCCTCATCCGGAGCCACGACCGCGGCAACCGTGAGGCGGATCAACCCTCCCTCCGGCATCGCATCCCGCGCGTTCACCACCAGATTGTTCAACGCCCGCTCGAGCTGATCCGGAGCAATCAACACACGCCCGCTGTTGGGCCGCACCTCCAGCTCCACGGAGTGCTTCTCCCCGGCGGCACTACGCAGCAACGGTAGTTGAGCGGCAATGACCTCGGCCGGTCGGATCACGCGCGAGGAATGAGGTTCGGGATGCGCGAAGACCATCAGTTCGCGGGCCAACGCCTTGCCCCGTTCGCTGGCACTCTTGATGGTCTGCGCGAACTCCGTCACCGACTCTGCCTTGGGATCCAGCAGGATCATGTCGGCACCGCCGATGATCAGGCCCAGGACGTTGTTGAAATCGTGGGCGACCCCCGCCGCCATGGCGGCCAGCGAATCCAACCGGCGGGCTTCCGCCAATTGGCCCGCCTGAGTGCGCAACGCCATCCGCGCCTCCTCGTACTCGGCAGCGCGAATCTTCAACCCGAGGAGGTCTGCCATCGACCCCGCGAAATCGCGGTCTTCCGTGGTCCATTCGCGCTCCGGCCCGATGTGTTCATGCGACACCACGCCCACGATCTCGCCGCCCACGAAGATGCCCGCATTGAGGGTGGAGGTGATGCCGAGGGGGGCGAGGTACATGGGCACCAGCGCGCTGGTGCGCGGATCCTCCTGGGCCACCTCGGCAGGAATGGTCTTCCGCTCGTCGAGCGCGGTCAGGTAGTCGGGCAGCTCGTCGGTCGACAGAGTCAGGCCGACCGAATGCAGGTTCTTGGAACGCTCGAACAAATCCACGCAGCGCAACTCCCGTCGCTGGGCCGCGAGGAGCCAGATCCCCACCCGCTCGACATTGAGGGTGGCCGCCGCGGTCTCGGTCAGTTGCTGGAAGACGGACTCCAACGCCACCCCGTCTTCGATCCTCAGTTTGGTGAGCTGCAGTCGTGCGACGTCGGCGGGCCGTTGCGGATTGGCCGGATGGCTGGTGTCGGGCATGAAGACCTCTCGAATACTCCCCCTTCGCTACCCAGGGTGAAGGCAATGAGCTGCGTTACGCCGTGAGTTACTCAGGACGGCGGCCACGCTGCAATCCCGCTCCCGCTCACCCCATTCGCCAACGCCAGCCAGCGCGTACTCACGTCCGCGACGACCGGGGTCCCCCAATCACTCCGCCTCTGTCAACCGGAAGAACAGGGCTCCAGGCATCAACGCTTGGCGAATCTGACTCGAGTGCACGGGACGCCCGATCTCCTGCCAGTGCGCCAGATCGCTTGAACTCTCCAAGACCAGAGTCTTCCCCTGCCGCCCCTCCACCCGGAACTCGATCTCGGCGGCGGAACCGGCGGCACGCCGTACCTGCGTCAAGCGTGAGACCTCCGGATACGGGATGAGCGTCGACCACTCGACCGCACCCAGATCCGCCGCGACCCCGGCCACCCTAGGCCAACCGCGTTGATCCGTGTCCGGCCACGTCGACTCCCCGGCCGCGTCGAGTATTGCACTTCCGGCCAGAGGCGCGTGGGTGAGAAATCCTCCACCATTGTCCTGCAGGGGTCCGAGACGCGGGTCCTCCCCCACCAGGTCGGTGGGCGCCGGGGTGGCACCCGGACCAAAGCTTTGCACCAGATTCCGGCTCAGGCTGACCAGGGGGCCAGCGACGTCGCCAGGGGTCGCGGCTTGGTTCCCCGCCAGCACCACCGCCGCCAGGCGCACCACGGCGTTCGAGTGACTCCACACCCCGCCGCCCGATCCGCCCCAGGCGCCGATATACAGAATCAAATCCCGGTAGATCGAGATGCCCGCTGCGCTGTTCGAAACGAGGGTGCAGTACCGAAGCGTGACTTCGGGGGAACCCATGGAGGCATACAGACCCACACCACCGCCGTTGCCCACGGGGTTGTGTGGCTCGGTCACAAGCCTTTCATTGAACGGCTCCGACATGGAGCCCCCTGCTCCGGCCAGGTTGCCCGAGATCGTGCAGTTCTCGATGCGTCCCCTCCCGCCGTCGAACGACAGGCCGCCCCCGTACGCATAACCCAGTCCCGAGGATCCCCGAAGTCCACTTCCAGTCCCGCCCTTGACTTGATTCCCCGCGAACGTGCTCCGCGTGATCTCCACCTGAGCCAGGAGCGAGGCCAGTCCGCCCCCCGTGCCGTCGCCTCCCCTGCTGCCCATGCGCCCCGTCCCGCTCACGCCGCCCTGGCAATGGTTCGATCGGAGGAGCGACTCAGAAATCCAAGCTTGGACCGAGTGCGTGTAGATCCCGCCTCCGCGGGCGGCGCCACCACCTCCACCACCCCAAGAAAAGGGCATGGTGCTGGCCTCTCCGCCACTCGCACCTTGAGACCGGTTTCCTTCGAAGACGCAACGCTCCACTGTGACCTGGCCGGTCAACGCCAGGAGCCCGGCACCGAGAGCGTCTCCAGCGCCCCCACCCGTCTGAATCCCTCCCCCGCCCGAACCACCCTCCACCTGATTATCGAGGAAGGTCGTCGCCACGAGATGCACGGTGCCGGACCGTGCGAACAAGGCACCACCCATGCCTGCTCCCGCACCTCCGCCCCCGGTCATAGCTTCCCCCGGGCCGGTCCAACCGGCGCCGAAGCCGCCCGGATTCCCGCCCCCGCCAAATCCGCCCGATCCGGTGGCGGCGGCGAGGACAGCCCCCTGGCGGACCAAGCCTGCGCCACCGCTGCCGAAGCCGCCTTTCGCCACGTCCGAGGGAAGATCCTCCCGATCCCGAACCCGCCCCCCCGAAGGCCCCCCGCCGTTTCCCGTGCCCGCGGCGTGATCGAGCGCGCCCCCGGCGCCGCCGATCGCACGATTCCCGATCAACACGCAGTTGCTCAAAACCAGACTGCCAGACTCATGGAAGAGGGCGCCCCCCATTCCCGCTGCGCCCCCTCCAGGACCCACGCCGCCAAGGATGTTGAGGTAGCTCCCAGGTGGGAAAGCTGGGTCCTCGAGTAGATGCCCCGGGCTGCCGGGTTCGCCCCATGCCTCGTTACCTTCGAAACGGGTATGGGTGATGCGCAAGTCCCCGCTGCTATACACCGCGCCTCCCCATCCGTACTGATTGGTGTTGCGAAGAAAGAAGCAGTGATCCAGTTCGAGTGTGCCCAGATTCTGGATTGCCGCGCCGTTCCGGTAGCCCGTGGCCCTCGCCTCGGCAAACTGCAACCGACGAATGACCGTACGGCTGTCCGAACCCGTGGCCAGAATGGGATGCGCCCCCGCACCGCTGAGGGTGAGCGTTCCGGATTCGGGCCCGGAGAGTGTCACCTTGCCGGTCAACCGCGGCAGCCCGGAACCCAGGACGATCGTTCCCTGCACCGTCCTCAAATCAATCACCGCTTCTCCCGCTTCATTGGCCGCAACCATTGCCTCCCGGAGCGATCCCGGCCCGGCGTCGGCGGTGCTGGTGACCTGGATCTGGATCGGATCCGCCGCGATCGCCCGGATGCCCCCCGCCATCAATCCAGCGGCGGCAATTCCCAGGCGGAGAAGACCGAACAGCCGGATGCGTGGCCACCGGGTCGAATGGGAGAGGAGGTGCGGACCAGAAAGCCGAGATCGCCATCCTTCTGACGCAGCCATGGCGGAATAAGTCTCACTGCCCCCTGCAAGATGCAAAAGGTTTTCCGCGGCGTTACTTACTCCGAGTCAGTCCCGGCCAGTACATTTCACACCACGACTCTTGCGGATACGCCCGGAAAAGGGGACTGATAGTCCCGCACCATGAAACCGAGTCGCCGTCCCGTCGGGGCCGTGTTGCCTGGCGTCGTGCTTTCGCTCCTCCTCACCAGCCACCTCGGCGCGCAGGCCGCGACGGTGACGGTCACCTCCCTGGCTGATTCGGGCGAAGGTTCCCTGCGCGCGGCGCTGGAGTCGTTGAACGCCACTGGCGGCGAGGGGGTGGTCGATCTCCAGGGACTCTCTGGCGCGATCCTGCTGGCCAGTCCGCTCCCGCCTATCACCTCCCATCTCCGCCTCCTCGGACCCAACGCGGGCGACTTGCATGTGAACGGGCAGGGTCAGTGGCCGCTCCTTAGCTTTGCCGCCGGCACCACGAGCGAGGTCCACCGACTCATCCTGACCAATGCCCTGGCCACGGGTTATCGCCACGGCGCGGCGATTTCCAACGCCGGTTCGCTGCTCTTGCATTCCTGTGTCCTGGCTGGCAACCGCAACCAGTACGGCTGGGGAGGGGCCATCTACAATCAGGGCCAACTCCAGCTCCTCGATTCACTGCTCGCGGGCAACCGCGCCGAGGGCGAGCCCCTCGACCAAGCCAAGCTGGTTAGCCCGGGTGGAGGTGGCGCGGGCCTCGGCGGTGCGGTGTTCCACGACGCGGGCACCTGGATCGCCAGCAACTGCACCTTCCGTGGCAACGCCGCCGTGGGGGGCGACGGTGGCGACCCAAATGGAGGCTACCCCGGGGGTGCCGCGATGGGCGGCGCCTTCTTCTCCCGCACCGGTGTCGTGGAACTGTGGCACTGCCGATTTGAAGGAAACACCGCGCGCGGCGGCCAAGGGCGTAACGAAGAGATGTTCGGCGGCAACGGCGGCGGTGCCTTCGGTGGGGCGGGCCTGGCATTCCAAGCTGACGTGCACGTGGGCCTTTGCGAGTTCCTTCAGAACCGCGCAGAGGGCGGCGCCCCGGGGGCGCACACGGATTTCATTTTTGGCGGTAGTATCGGGGTGGCCGGACCGGGAGAAGGGGGCGCCCTGAGCGTATGGGGCGGCTCACTTCGGCTTCATCAGTCCCTCTTCCAGACCAATCACGCGATCGGCAGTGTCGGGGGCGGCTCCAAGAACGGAGGTGCCGGCGCCCCGGGCCGCGGAGGCGCCCTGGCGGTCCGCGCTGGGAACGTCACCGTGGAACGATCGCTGTGGACCGGGAACCGCGCGCGCGCTGGCCATGGAGGAGGCGGACGCTTCACGGGCAACGGCGGCGCCGGTCTGGGTGGTGGCGTGGCCGGACTGGGCGGCGAGCTCCAGATGGAAAACTGCACCCTATCGGACAACCAGGCGCAGGGCGGTGACACGCCCGAAGGTGCCGCCGCAGCTGGAACTCCGGGACTTTCCGCTGGCGGCGCCATCGCGGTCGTCGCCCTCACCACCAACGTCACCGAGGCGCCACGGGTCGACCTCCGCTTCTGTACCGTGGTCTCCAACGCGTGTGTCCCTTCGGCGGCGGTCTATTTCTTCGGTGCATACCGGGTTGAATCCGGCGCCATTTCCGGGGGCGGTCTGTACGAGGACGGCGGTCGCGTGCGCCTCGCGGGCGTCCTCCTGGCCGGGAACCAATCACGGACCAACGCGGACTCCGGTGGCTCCCTCGAAAGTGTTCGCGCCAACCTCATCCAGGCGCCCGGGTCGACGCTCGGCCTGCAACCCCACGACCTCGTCGGGCTCGATCCCAAGTTGGGCCCGCTCGCGAACCACGTCGGACTCTGGGAGAGCAGCTACTCCCTCGAACCCGGCAGCCCCGCCCTCGACGTTCTCCCCGGACTCGAGGGACCTTCGCTCGACCAACGCGGAAAGCCGCGCCCGGCCGGGGCCGGATGGGACCTCGGCGCCTTCGAGCTCCAAGCGGAAGAGTCGCCCCCTTCCCGCTTCGGTGTCGCGCGCCTCGATCCGCAAGCCCGCCACGTGTTGCTCCCGGTTCATGGTGTGGCCGGAACGCGGCATCAAGTGGAGGCTTCCTCAGATCTTGAGGTCTGGACCCCGATCGGCACGGTAACCACGGGCGAGGAATTCCAGGAGGCCGTGAACGCTGGCCCGCGGTTCTACCGTCTGAGAGCGTTGTAGTCGCCGTCGTGCAGACGGCGCTCTCTCGACCGCTTCCGCTCACCCCATTCGCCGAGGCCATTCAGCGCGGACTTACGTCCGCGGCTACTTCTTCGTTTCGTTCCGTAGCCGCCGTCGTGAGACGGCGCTCACTCCTCCCCTCGCGCTCACCCCATTCGCCAACGCCGTTCAGCGCGGACTTCACGTCCGCGGCTACTCCCACTTCCGTAGTCGCCGTCGTGCAGACGGCGCTCTCTCGACCGCTTCCGCTCACTCCATTCGCCAATGCCATTCAGCGCGGACTTAC
>JADLFD010000625.1 GCA_020845805.1 Verrucomicrobiales bacterium
CCGAGCTGAAGTGCGGTTGAGAAGGCGGGCAGCGTATTCTCCGGAGCGTAGCGTCCGGCTCCGCGGTGAAGTGCCATGCGTACCGAGGGCCGTGTCGCCGAGCGGGCGACATGCCAGGCGAGCAGCGCCTCGGGGTGAGCGGAAAGGATCCAGTCGGGACCGGTTGCGGTGGCGTGCCGCCACGTTTCCTCGGATTCAGGTTTGCCGGTGAGATCCACGACAATCCGGAATCCCCGTTGACGCCAGGCGGTGACGGACTCCGGGGTTGCCTGGGGCGCGGCCAGGCGCACCGAACGCGGTTGAGTCTCCAGGGAAGAGCGGGTGTCGGTCGCCGAGGATGGGGCGTGATCGGCGTCGGTCACGAAGGCCAACGCAGGGAAATGGGAGGCGGGGCCGGCGGCGGGAGTGTTGGTATTCCCTCCGGAGGCGAGGAGCACCAGCACCTGTTGCCGCATTCCGGCCTTGGCCACTGCCGCGTCGAGCGCCGCCAACTCCGTAGGGCCGGGGTCGATCAGCAGATTGAGTCGTCCGCGTGCGAGCTCCAGGCAGGCGGGAAGATCGAAATCTGGGTCCGATGGGGAGAGGGAGCCGAGATCGAGCCGGGCCCAGGGGAGACCGTCTTCGAGGCAACGCTGCAGGTGGGCGCGGACGGTGGGGATTCCCGGCTTGGGGAGGGTAGCGCCGGAGATCACTTGGATCGGCCAGGCGGGATGGACGGGTGAAAGAAAATCGAAGGCAGACGCCGGTCTTGGGGTGGAGGCGGCGAGCACCGCGATGAGATTCAGGACCCGGAGTATGAGCCGTCGCAGGGCGAGGGAGTTCATCGTGGCTGGTCGGGGGTGGGTTCCTCGAAGGCGTACAGCCAGGTGGCGGTGCGGAGGTAGAGCGTGTTGTCCGCGATGGCGGGGGTAGCCTGGACCGGTTCGCCGAGGTCGTTTCGTGCGAGGGATTGGAAGGTATCGCCGGCCTTCACGACCGTGACGACCCCGGGTCGTGAGATCGCGTAGATCCGGCCATTGGCGGCGGTGAGGCTGGCGTAGTAGTCCCCGACGGCGCCGAGGCGTTCTTCCTGGTAGTAGGCGTGACCGGTTCGCGGATCGAGGCAGGTGAGCATGCCGCCGTTTTTGACCAGGTAGAACCGGCCGCGGTAGGCGATGGGCGAAGCGACGTAGGGGAGCCCGCGTTTGAAACGCCAGAGCACGGTGCCGTCGGAGACGGTTCCCTGGGCGTCGGCTTGCACGGCGAACGCCTGGTTCTCGACGCGACCGAAGATGTCGGCCATCGACAGCCATTCCGTCTTTTCGATGTAGCCGTTGCGATTGCCATCGAGGTGCTTGATGCGTTCCTTGACCGGGCCGGTGGGGAGTTCCGCGGGAGTGAACCGTCCGTCGTGATCGGCATCATGTTGCGCGAGGTAGGCGTCCCATTCTGGCATCTCGATACGCCCCGCGCCACGGTCGCCACCCGTCGTCCAGCTGGCGGTGAGCAACAGATCGTCACTGACCACCGGGGTGGTGCAGGTGATCCGGGCGAGGCCGCTGACTCGCCACCGTTCCTGACCCGAGGCAGGGTCGAGTCCCACGAGCCAGAGCGTGCCAGGCACGACCAGGTCGGTCAGGCCGTGGTGCGACCAGAGGACCGGAGTGCCGAAACCGCGGCGCATGTCGGGGCGATCGATCTTCCAGGCGACCTCGCCATTGTGCCGATGTACTGCCAGCAAGTAGGAACCCCCGTCCTGGTCCAGGAGCTGGACGACATGGTCTCCGGCGATCACCGGGGAGGAGCTGGATCCGTACTCGGTTTGCGGGAGAGCTACTGGGTGGCTCCATCGTTCTGTGCCATCGAGGGCATAGGCGCGCAGCCCGAAGGAACCGAAGAAGACGTAGACCTGGTTCCCGTCGGTGACCGGGGTGGGAGTGGCCGGACTGCCGAGAGACGGATGGACTTCCTCCACGTGGGGCGCGTCGATGGCACGGCGCCAGGCCACGCGGCCGGAATTGCGGCGAAAGGCCAGCGTGAGGAGTTGCTGCCCTTGGAACGCGGTGAGGACGAGGTTCTCGCCGGCGACGATGGGGGAGGAGTGTCCTTCGGGGCAGGCCATCTTCCAGCGTGCATTCTGAGTGGGGCCAAAGGTGGTGGGGGGACGGCTGCCTTCGGGTGCGACGCCGGTGCCATTGGGGCCGCGGAATTGGGGCCAGGGCAGGGGCGCGGCGGCATCGGCGGCGACGACGGACGGCCGGGCAAGCGGAGTGAGGGCGAGCCCGAGGATCAGGGCGAGGGGAAGGCGGCGGAGAACGCGGGGCACCGGCGCATGAAGGCAGCGGCCGGCGAGCCCGGCAAGCGGCTTTCCAGCGGCACGAATTGACTTCAGAAAGTGAGAAGGAAGGAGCGGCCGCAGTGCGGCATTGGTCCGGAGGGTGAACTTCAGAGTCCCTTCGCTCCAGTGAATGTCGTGCCGTGCGTGCACGGAGAGAGTTTCGAATTGAACCCTCCGATTCGATTCTCCAGCGTGCGCACACTTCCCAAAAGGAAATCGCCATGAGCTAGTTTTCGCCCCTCGTCTCTGATGACTTCCCTGGAATCCATTCCTGACCGGCTGCGTGAACGATGGTCTAGCCCGGAGGGTCGCCTGAGGCGTTTCGCCGTGCTTCACCATATGCGGGATCCTGAGGCCTGGCCTGAGGCGCTGGTCGGTTTTGAATCGTGCGATGAGATCAAATCGGGCCGAGACCTGCGGGGGTTTCCCTTTGAGCAGGCGGATCTTCGAGGTGCGGAATTTGATGGTGCCCGACTGGAGGGGGCGAACCTGGAAGGTTGCGTCATCGACGACATCCGGTTGCAGGAGGCTTGCCTCGCTGGGGCCTTGCTGCGGGGCGTCCGGGGGTGTCGGGCGTTCCTGGTCATGGCGCGCGCGGACCGGTCCTCGTGGGATGGATGCATCCTCGAGGAAGCGGACCTTACCGCCGCGTCCCTCTGCGATGCGTCGCTGCGAGGGGCCCGCGTGGAACGGTCGCGATTTGGCAACGCCTTCCTCGATCGCGCTGATTTGGCGGGAGCGTTCCTGAGTGGAACCGATCTCATGTCCTCGACCGCGTTGGCGGCGAGATTCGAGAACGCGGATTTGCAGGGCACCAACCTGCAGCACGCCGTGCTGCGTGAGGCGGGATTCACGGGGGCCAACTTACGCGGGGCGGACCTGCGCAGTGCGGACCTTCGCGGGGCCCGTCTCGTCGAGACGCAATGGGATCAGGCGCGATGGGAGGGAGCGCTCCGATGACCATTCAACTCCGGGTCCTGCGGACGGGCGCACCTTGGCCCAAACACCACTGCGACGATGGGGTTCGGGGACACTGGTTTTCACTTTTCTTCCCCGAAACCGTGCCGCGACCTGGGGATCACTTCCCCAGTGATTTGAGCTCGGAAGGCTGATGTCCAAACCCCTCCCTCAAGCTCGGAATCAAGTGCTCGCCGCCTCCTCGGTCCCTGCGCCGGAGACGGTGGCGGGATTCGAACCGGAGGGCGTGCCCGCCGGTCCGGTCTGGGCCCGGCTGGCCGTCGGAACGCCGGACGACCCCCTGGAGCGCGAAGCCGCGGAGGCGGCGGAAGCGGTGATGAGCGGTGGCGGTGGCGGTGGTGCAGGTGTGGTTCCCCCTCCGCTTTCGCCGGACTCCGCGGGGTCGACCATCCGGCGTCAGGCTCAGCCTGGCGCAGGTGATTCAGTTCCTCCCGTTGCCCCGGCCGAATCGGTCGTGCCTTCGACGGGAAGCCTGATCGTGTCGGACGAGGCAGAGAACCTGCCGTCAGGAGGGATGAGGCGCCGCGAGTTTCTGGCCGCTGCCCGGCAACGGGTCACCGCCGCGGTTGATGAGGTTCTGATCCCGGCCGGTCGTACCACCGAGGATTGCCCTTACCTGGATGCGGTTTTCCGGTTTGCCGAACGACTGGAGCCCGTGTCCCTGGACGCCATGGTTCGGCGGGCGTTGCGCGACGCATCCGGAGCGACGACGGCCGAGGAGTATCTCGTGCAGTTGGTCGAGCAAGCGCGCGATGGGGCACGGGAGTTTGTGAGCACCGGCAGTCTGTCCGGGATTCCCCAGGGGCTGCCGTCGCCCTCCACGCTCGGTTTGGGCGCGCTGATGGCGGGGATTCAACTCAAGGCCCATGAGGGGCACGCCGGGACTGGTGCCCATCGTGAGGTGGCGCCGGCGTCGGTCCAGGCGGACCTGGGGGCCGGACGTCCGCTGGACGCTTCGGTTGCTTCCCGAATGGGTTCTGCTTTCGGCACCGATTTCTCGGCGGTTCGCACCCACACGGACGCGACGGCGATTCAATGGGCGGGGCGCTTTGGCGCGCGCGCCTTCACGCTCGGTCACCATGTGGCGTTTGGTCCCGGGGAATATCGGCCCGGCACCCTGGCGGGGGACGCTCTGATTGCGCACGAGCTGGCGCACGTGGTCCAGCAGCGCGCGGCCTCCGACCCTCAGGAGGGAGCAACGTCACAGGGGTTGGGCCCGCCCGAGCAGGCGCTGGAGAAGGATGCGGATGCCTCCGTCCTGGGCGCGATGGTCTCCCTCTGGACGCGTGGACGATCGTCGCTGGCTGGATTGGGGGCGCGCGCGATGCCGACCATGCGCTCCGGCCTGAAACTTCAACGATGCCGGATAGTCGAGCACCACGACTTGGGTGAGGGGGAGATGGCGGCGCTGATTGAGCGCTATGCCCTGCAGATGGTGGTCAGCCCGGTTCCGGGTCCGGAAGGGATCCTGTTGGTCGGCCAAAAGGTGGAGGTGCGGGTGGCGGACAACCTGGCGGGTGGCTCCTCCCCTAGCGTCTGGGTTCACCAGTGGCGGGTGAGGGTCAATGGCGAAACCCGAGATCCGCAAGCGGGTTACACCGGTCCGGTCACCCCATTGAATTATACGGTGGGTACGGCGGGCGAACTGGTGATCGAGATGGAGGGGTCGGTGCTGGACTCCAACGCCGATGCCTGGGTGTTTCGGTTGAGCCGCCGATTCCGGACGATGACTCCCGAGGCCAGGTCTCAGGAACTCCTCGGTTCGGTTCGTAACCAGTCGTTCGAGGAGTACATGGCCGCTCAGGAAGTGGCTCGGGCACTACTGCGGCCGGGGGACCAAGGGGCCTCGTCGGGAGACTTCCGTATCCGGACGACCGCCGACAATCCCGCGCAGGCGGGCGCCGCTGCGTCGCCGCCGCGGTTGCGCTATACCGTGGAACGGGTCCGGGGCGGCGGCAGCGTGCGTTATCACTGGTATGCGTCGCCGCTGAATTGGGACGGCCTCGGGGATCGGTTCCATGGATTTCCGCGAGTCACCGTGGATGGCCAGCCCTGCTATGACATGGGAGTGGGTGCGTCGGTGGACTGGCCCGCGGCGCAACGGAATCTCTATGTCATCCGGTGTGTGGTGCACGACGACAGCGGCCGGAAGCTCGACGAGGTGAGCTATCTGCAATCCGTGCTGGATGCTGCGGGCATGCAGGATTTACGGCGCTTCGAGGAACAGTTGGAGCGCTCGCAGGGCATGATTTCCCGACTGCATCCGAGCCAGCGGCTGGCCGTCGACGCCATCCATGTGTCCACCGACACCGGAGCTCAGACCCAGTTGCGACTGTTCCTGGGCCGCGCCCGTCCCGATTCCACCGAGCAGATCATGCTCGATCTTACCCCGGGCCTTGACCCGTCGGACCACACTCTCGTTTATCAAGGAGCCACGACTCGGGCGGTGATGGGGCATTTCGATTCGCGTAACAAATACCCCGAGGGCGCGATCAACCTGCGCGTTCCGCCCAACAACCTCAACCTCGAGGCGGGCCGGTGGGAGTTCGAAACCGAAGGCGCGAGCCTGGCGGGAATCTGGAGCGGGCGCTTCGGCATCGGGGCCATGGTGCTCGCGGTCCTGGGAATCGCCGCGGCGCCTTTCACCGAGGGGGGATCGCTGGTCGTCACGGTCTTGATCGTGGGCTCAGCGGCGGCGGGGATCACGAGCGGCGTGCTCAGTTTGGTGGATCGCTTTCAGAACGCCCAACTCAATGGACTTGGCGTGGCCATCGACGTCGCCGGGATTGCTGCGAGCTTTGTCGGTGGCGCCGCCGCCTTGCGTGCCGCCCGTTCCGGAACCGCGGTTCTGGTGGCGAACCGGACCACGCGCTATCTCCTGTGGAGCGCCTTCGCCACGGATGTCGTCTCCGGATTGCTCGTGAGCGTCGACGGTATCCGGCAGATCGATCGGATCGTCAGCGACCCTTCGCTGAGCCCGGCGGATCGCCAGCGCGCGATCATCCGTATCCTCACCACCCTCATCGTCACCGGTGGATTGCTGGCCATTTCCAGTCAGCAGCTGGCGGGGAGCCGGAGCCGTCTCCGCGGGGCGTTGGGTGCCGAGATCGAAGCGGCCCTATCCGACGAACTCCGCCTCACGCTGTCCGGAGTGCTCGATGACGCGACGTTGCGAAGTCTGAACGGCGCCTCACGGGTGGAGGTGGAACGCTTTGCTCGTATTCTGCGGGACGACCCGACTGCCGCCGCGCGGATCGTCACGATGCGCAACCAGCTGCGGGCGGCCTTGGCCACGGGTGCGGACAACGCGGTCGATTTGGAATTCGCCGTCCTGCGGTTGCGGTTGGAAGGCGGCGGCGTCCCGGCGGTGCAAAGCGGGCGGCTGGTCGGCGCATTGCGGGCGGCCGGCGTCCCGGGCGCATCTCTCGGCCAGGTGGACGGCGATGTCTTGGCGTCGTTACGACGCATTGATGGCGCGTTTGAATCCGGGGATATGACCGCGGGCATCCGGGGGATCGATGCGTTGCCGGCCAATCTTATGGATCCGGCGGCGGCCCGGCACTTCGAGGATGCCCTCGCCGCCGCCCACCATCGCACGAGTCCGTCCTTCTATCGAACGCCCCAGGCCCGACTCCCTGGCGGGCAAGCCGTGGCCCCGACCGCCCAGGGAGGGCGTTTGTACTATGGTGCGAGCGGCGCGGACACATCCCCGGAGGTCGTGCTGCGGTCCGGGCTCCCCGCGCGCGGCCCCAACACCTCCATCGACGAGCACGTGCAGGGCGCGTCCGACACCGCGTTCCGCGGGACCACCTCCATGCCCCTCACCCCTGACGGAGGCCAAGGTGCGGCGGTATGGGCGGACGTTGGCGGTTGGGTCTACCAGATCGACGGCATCCCGTCCTGGGACGCCAATCAACTCCTCCAGGGTCGGGTCCACACCCCGGGCGGCTTCGGCGGCAACCGGATGTCAGGGGAACTCGAGCACTTAATCCCGGCTCACGTTCCCCGAGAGCGGATCCGCGGTTACTATCCAGTCCTGCAAGGTCGCGGGACGTCGGTCCGGCTGGGTACGTTCGTGCCCAACCCGAACTACCATGCGCTCTGACCCCCCGGCAGCATCCACTTCAGCATCATTGTCTCGCGCTTCGTTCGGGCTCGCACCACCCGCCTTGGCGAAAAGGCCTCCTGGCCCTGTAGGTTTCGCGCGGCGCGGCGCGCTTGATTGGGCGTGAGAGAAGCGCATGAAGCCGATCGGTTGCTGCGCGGAGAGTGCCCACGTGCACCCAGCGGGACACCTCGAGGCCGGACCGGCGTCCGGAGGCGAAGCGGGGCGTCGATTTATTTTTCATGGAACGGGGAGGGTGGACCGCGGATGTCCCCCCTCGCCGGCTAGTCTGCCTGCATGACGCTAACCGAATGGATCGCGAGGATCGGAGGGTGTGGGTTGCTGCTGGTTTCCGTGTGGGTGTTTGTGGTGCTGCTGTTTTGTGTGGCCTAGCGACCCGGCGATCCGTGGCTGGGCTACCTGGTCGTCGGCGAATCAGATCGCGGGGTGGCGAGAATGCACGCCGGAGGCCGGGGGGGGGCTGGCCAGGCAGGGGCGAGCCAGGTGGGAGTGGGCCTTGGCCCTCGCCTCGCCGATTGAGGAGAGCAGGAAAGGCTGGCCAGCGGTCCCGCGTCCCGGTATTTCGACGCCCATCCCATCGCGTCCGTGACGGAGGATCCGGGCTTCCAAGGCTGGGCGGCTGTCCCCGCTCGCCTGGTCCCGGTCGTGGCTGCCACCGACGCGGATCCAAACCTCCATGAAATCGCTCCTACTCCTTCCCTTGATCCTCGGCCTCGGCATGGCGCTGATCGCACCCTCGGCGCGGGCCGAGGGCGAGGCACGCAAGCCATCGCCCGAACTGCAGAAGCTCGCGCCGTGGACCGGGAAATGGCGCATCGAAGAAACGGTTTCGGCGTCGCCCTTTGGTCCGGCGGGCAAGGGCAGCTATCGGTGTGTGGAGAAATTCGCGCATGGCGGGTACGTCGTAGAGTCCCAGGGCAAGGGCCGGGGACCGGTGGCGCCCTTGAGTTGGACGGAGATTCTCTACTACGACACGGCCGCCGCGGCGTTCCGCAGTTTTTACTGCGACAGCGACGGCGTCGCTGCGACCTCGAACATGGAGCTCACCGGATCGTCGCTGAAGGGGACCTGGACCAGCGAAGCGGGGGGCAAGCGGTACACGTTTCGAACGGTCTCGACGATCGCCGCGGACGGCAAGAGTTACCGGTACGAATGGGACTACACCGAGGATGGTGTGACCTGGAAGCCTTTGCTCCGCGGCGTGGCGAAGCGCGTGGGTTCTGTGCGCTGACGCGTGCGGGTCAAATGGCGACCTGATCGCGATGGGTGGGGGTGGGCCGGCCGGGTTGGAACTGCTCGGCGTGCTCCAAGCGCATCGTGAGGTTTGGGAACTGGGCCGGGGCGGCGGCCAGGGCCTGTTCCACCGCCTGTCGCAAAAAGTCCGGGGGGCATTCCGCGCGCAGGTTGACGATGACCTGCGCGCGGCGCACGGGGTGCTCGAGGCGGAGCGAGAGTTCGGGAACGAAATCGTTGCGAACGAGGTTGACCACGGCGATGTCGCCCAGGCCTTGATCCGGGCTGAGCGTCATCTTGAGGTGGGCCACCTCGGCGCCTCGGGTGGCGAGGCGCGATTGGATCTCGGTGGCGAGCCGTTGGAGCAGCGCGTTGCCATCGAATTCGGTGGTGGCTTCGGCGGCGACGGTGGCGTTGAGCCAGCCGAGCAGCGCTTCGCCGTCGGCGTAGACGTCGTAGTCGACGGCCATGGTGGCCTGGCGTGCCTGTTCGTTGCCGGTGAGGCGCACGAACCAGGGTTCGAGCTGGTCTCCTGTGCGGGCCGAGACGCTGAGCACCGAGGCTTTGGGGTAGGCGCGTTCGAGAGCCTGCACCAGTTCGGCGAGGCGGGGAGCGTCGAGGAGGTCGCGTTTGCTCACCACGATGAGGTCTGCCTCCTCGAGTTGTTTGCGGTAGATGTAGAGGACTTTTTCGGAGAAGGAGCCCCCTTTCTCGAGACCCAGGATGCGGCGGGCGCGGATGGGGTCGACGAGCACGGACAGCGGCGCGATGCGGAAATCGTCGCCGTAGAGGCGGCGGAGGGGGTAGGTCACCGTGGCGACCAGGTCGGTGCAGCTGCCGACGGGTTCGGCGATGAAGACGTCGGGGCGCGCGGAGGCGGTGAGCGTGCGGGCAGCTTCGACGAGGGAGTTGAACCGGCAGCAGAAGCAACCGCCGGGAATTTCCTCGGTGGCAAATCCCTGCGAGCG
>JADLFD010000626.1 GCA_020845805.1 Verrucomicrobiales bacterium
GGCAGCGACGCCGCGGTGATGCTGCGCGGGAACAAGGCCTGGATGTTCAAGGAAGTGGACGCCCCGCTGCTCGGTTGGGAGGTCTACGCCCGCAAGGACACGTTCTACAAGGAGACCGGTATCGCGCTGGTCGCCAACGCCACCAAGCTCGCCGCCCAAGGCGACAAACCCGTGGAAGACGCGCCCTACACCAACACGCCGCTCTTTTACGCGCTCGAATCCTTTGTCTACAACGCCGACGTCGTGAAGAGCACGGTGAAGGATTTCATCGAGAACTTCGGCGCCGACGACAAGAAGGCCATGGCCGAAGCCATCACCCAGGCCAGCACCAACAACAAGCCCGCCGCCAATTGGCGCGACGGCTTCGAGGCCACCATTCTCGCCCTCAAAGGCAACGAGGCGGTCACCAAGAAGGCGCGCATCGAAATCCCCGCCTCGCTGTTCGAGGTCTGATCGCCTCCCCGATGGCGCCCCCCCGAAGCCCCCGCCCGCCGTCCGAACCCCATGTCGGTGGCGGACGGCCGCGACTTCCGGTGAACACGATGCCCCGGTTCCGCCGTCGAAACGGCGGAACTGAGCTCGCCCCACCCACCGACGCCTGACCGCCACCCCCCTTTCCCCATCCCTGTCCGATTCAAATCCCATGAAAACCCTGAATTCACTCGCTCGTCTCGCCGTCGTGGTCGCCGCTTTCGGCCTCGCCGCCGGCGCGTCCGCAGCTGACATGCTCAAGTACAAGGCCAAGCCCGGCGGGAAGATGCGCATGGAGGGCTCCTCCAACATCCATGACTGGACCTCCGAGAGCACCCTGATCGGCGGGCGCGTGGAACTGGATCCTTCGTTCCCCACCGATCCGGCCAAGAAGGAGCTGGCGGCCGGCAAGATCAACGCCACCGCCACCGTCGCCATCCTCGTCCGCACCTTCAAATGCAGCTCCGGCAGCTCCATGGATGCCGTGATGCAGGAGACGATGAACGCGAAGGATCACCCCAAGATCGAGTACAAGCTCAAGGAACTGACCTTCAAGGAATTCAAGGATGACGTGATGCAGTTCGACGCGGTCGGCGACCTCACCGTCAAGGGCCAGACCAAGACCATCACACATCCCGTCCAGATTGCGCGACCCGATGCCTCCACGATCAAGATCAGCGGCACGACCAACGTCAAGATGACCGACTACGGCATCCAACCGCCCGCGCCCAAGATTGCGCTCGGCATGATCAAGACCGGCGATGACGTGAAGCTGGTGTTCGATTGGCTCCTGCAGAAGACAGAAGCCGCCGCGAACTGACACGCCACCCGCGTGAACTGACGTCGCCGAGCGTTCGCTCCGGCAACTGACGAATCCGATCCAAGGCCGGGTCCATCGACCCGGCCTTGGCCTTTTCCCCGGCTCTCGCGACCGCCGCGTTGTCACCCTGGACCCGTTCGCGCTACCCTCCACCCGCATGCGCTACCGCCGCTTCGGCCGAACCAACCTCCAGATTCCGGTCTTCTCCTGCGGTGGCATGCGCTACCAACACAAATGGCAGGATATCCCCTGGTCGGACGTCCCCGCCGAGGGCCAGGCCAACCTGGAGGCCACCATCCGCCGCTCGGTCGAACTCGGCATCCACCATATCGAGACGGCACGCGGGTACGGCTCCTCCGAGATGCAGCTCGGCCCGGTCCTGCGCCAATTCAAACGCGACTCGATCATCGTCCAGACCAAGGTCCCGCCGATGGAACGGACCGAGGATTTCCTGCGCACATTTGACAAGTCGATGGGCTACCTCGGGCTCGATTACGTCGATCTGTTCTCGCTGCACGGCATCAACAATCGGCAGTTCCTCGACTGGTCCTTGCGACCGGGCGGCTGCGTCGAGGCCGCGCGCCGCTTGCAGTCGGAAGGTCGCGTCCGCCACGTGGGGTTTTCCACCCACGCGACGACGGACGTCATCCTCGAGGCGGTGCGTTCGGATGCCTTCGATTACGTCAACCTGCACTGGTACTTCGTCAATGACCTCAACTGGCCGGCCATCCCGGAGGCACACCGGCGTGACATGGGGGTGTTCATCATCAGCCCCAATGACAAAGGCGGAAAACTCTACGCCCCGCCTCCGCGCCTGGTGGAACTCTGCCGCCCGCTGACCCCGATGCAGTTCAACGATCTCTACTGCCTGAGCCAACCGAGCGTGCACACCCTCTCCCTCGGTGCCGCGCGACCCTCCGATTTCGACGAACACCTCGCCGCCCTCGAGCACTACGATCGCATGCATGAGATCCTGCCCGAGATCGAAGCGCGCCTGCGCCACGAACTCGACTCGCAGTTGGGCCGTGACTGGATGTTGCACTGGCGCGATGGCTTGCCCGAGTACGTCGATGTTCCCGGCCAGATCAATGTGACCGAGATCCTTCGCCTCTGGACCTATGCGAAGGGCCTCCAACTCGTGGACTGGGGCCGGATGCGCTACAACCTGCTCGGCAACGCGGATCATTGGTTCCCCGGGGAACACATGGGAAATCCCCAGGCCAACCAACTCGCACCCGTGCTGCAACAGAGCCCCTTCCGGGACCGCCTCCCGGGCATCCTCAACGAGGCGCACACCATGCTTCTCGACGCGCCCAAAAAACGACTCAGTCAGGAATAGCGAAGGACGACTCGAACCCGCTCCGCACGTTTGGCTTCCGCCATCGCTCCCGATCCGTCATTCTTCGCCCGTGGATTCCGCGCCAGCAGTACCGTGCGACGCTTCCGGACGGCCGTGTCCTGACACCCGGCCTATCCCCAAGGCTGATTTACCCAAGGCCTTGTGGCTGCTGCGCTTCATGCTCCTGTCGCGCGCCGTCGACCGCACCGAAATGGAGCTGGTGAACCGGGGTGAGGCCTTCTTCCACGTGGGTGGTGCAGGGCACGAATCCGCCGTCGCCCTGGTGCCTCATCTGACCCCCGACGATTGGGTCCACCCCCACTACCGCGACAAGGCCGTCATGCTCGCGCGGGGAGTGTCCGCCGAACAGTTCTTCCACGGCCTCCTGGGCTCCGCCGGATCCACGTCGCAGGGACGCCAGATGTGCGCCCACCTCTCCGCCCCGGACGTCCGGGTGCTGACCATGACCGGCCCGGTGGGCAATAACGCGCTGCCCTCGGTGGGGGTGGCCCATGAGATCGTCGCCGGCCACGTCCCACCAGCCGCCGGCCCCAACGGATTGCCCCGCCAGGCGGAGGTGCTTCCGATCGTGGTCTGTTCCAATGGCGACAGCACCACCCAGCAGGGTGAGTTCCTCGAAGCCATCGCCGAAGCGGTGCGCGCCAAACTCCCCGTCCTGTTCCTGGTCGAGGACAATGGCTACGGCATCTCCACCCGCACCGAGGGCAACACGTTCTACAGTCTGCCCTCCGGCCCCGCGGCGGAATTCTACGGCCTCCCCATCCGGCGCCTCGATGGTCAGGACGTCATGGCCTGCGACGCCGCCTTCCGCGACATCATCGCGTCGGTGCGCCAGCGCCAGCCCGCCCTGGTGGTCATGGAGGTCGAACGCCTCACCCACCACACCAACGCCGACGACGAGCGGACCTACCGCGATGAGACCGAACTCGTCGAGGCCCGCGCCAAGGCCGATCCCATCGAACGCCTCCTCGCTCGACTGCGGGCTTCGGGTGTCCCCGAGGCCACCCTGACCAAGATTCAGGATGAGGCGGACCGCGAGGCCCGCGCCGGCGCCGAACGCGCCTTGGTCGCTCCCAACCCAGTCGCTGATCTCGACGCCAGACCTCCCGCAGCCCAGCAGGCGCACGCGCTCACCGCCTCCGCCGACGCCCCGCCCCTGCGCGAGAACCTCACCATGCTCGAGGCGATGCGCGAGGTGCTGCGCCGCCAACTGGGCCACGATGTCCGCGTCTCGCTCTTCGGCGAAGACATCGAGGACCCCAAGGGCGACGTCTTCGGACTGACTCGCGGCCTTTCCACCGCGTTCCCGGCACAAGTCCGAAACTCCGCCCTCACGGAATCCACCATCGTCGGGGTCAGCGTCGGTCGCGCCCTGGTCGGAGGGCGTCCCGTGGCGCTCATCCAGTTCTCCGATTTCCTTCCTCTGGCCTTCAACCAGATCGCCTGCGAACTGGCCACGATCTACTGGCGCAGCGCCGGGGGCTACACCGCACCGGTCATCATCATGGCGCCCTCCGGCGCGTATCGTCCCGGCCTTGGTCCGTACCACTCCATGCCGTTCGACACCACGTTCGCCCACCTGCCCGGGCTCGATGTGGTGGTGCCCAGCAACGCCGAAGACGCAGTGGGCCTCTTGAACGCCGCCTTCGCCAATCAGTCGACCGGCCGGCCCACGCTCTTTCTCTACCCCAAGGTCTGCCTCAATGACCCCGCGGTCGGCGCCGCCCCCGCCGCCCTGGCCAGCCTCATCCAACCCGGCACCGCGCGCCTGATCTCCAAGGGAACAGACCTCACGCTCGTGACCTGGGGCAGCACCGTCCCGCTCGCGCGCAAGGCCGTCCAGGCGCTCGAACAGGCCGGCGTCTCCACCGATTTCATCGACCTCCGCTCCCTCAGCCCCTGGGACCACCGCACCGTCGCCGAAAGCGTGCGACGCACCGGACGTCTGATCGTGCTCCACGAGGACAACCTCACCGCCGGTTTTGGCGCCGAGATCCTCGCCACCACGGCCGAGATCCTCGACACCTCCTTCCGGTCGCGGCGCATCGCGCGTCCCGACACCTACCCGCCCTTCAACTACGTCAACCAAATCGAGGTCCTTCCGGATCTCCGCCGCATCCTCACCGCGGCCGCCGAACTCTGCGATCTCGAGCTCTCCTGGCAGGAGGAGGAAGCCCGCGCCGCGGGCTCGTTTACACTGGAGGCCACCGGCTCCAGTCCCGCCGACCAAACCATGTCGGTGGTGGAATGGAAGATCGCCGAAGGTGCGCGCATCGCCGCCGGGGAGCTCATCGCCGATTGCGAGGCGGACAAGGCGACCTTCGAACTACGCGCCCCCGTCGGCGGCGTCATTCGTGACCTTCTGCCCCTCGACCAGAAAGTCGCCGTGGGCTCCCCTATCGCGACAATTGCCACGGATATCGCCGATCGCATCCTCCCGCGCCGCATTCCTCACGACCCGAAGCCGGTTCTCCGACGTCGGAACGCCGCGACCGAGCCGGCCGCCCCGCCCGCTCCCGGTCCCGCGACCGCGCCGCGGCGTGCGATTCTCGGGATCTCCACCATCGCCACCGCGCGCGCCAGTCGCATCGTCACCAACGAGGAGATGATCCAGCGGTTCCCCGGCCGTACGCCGCACGACATCTCGCAACGCACGGGCATCGAGGCCCGCCCGCGCCTGGCCCCGGGCGAATCCGCCCTGGCCCTCGCCACCAAGGCCTCACGCGACGCGCTGCGCGAGGCCGGCCTCACCCTGCAGGATCTCGACGCCATCCTCGTGAGCACCAGCACGCCCATCTCGGTCAGCCCGAGCATGGCCTGCCTCCTGCATCACCAAATCGCCACCGGAGGAGGTCCGGCCAAAGATGTCGCGGCGAGTGACATCCTCGCCGCCTGCTCGGGCTACCTGTACGCCCTCCAAACTGCGTTCGACTACTGCCAGTCCAAACCCGGCGCAAACATCCTCGTGGTCACCGCCGAAGCCATGAGCGAGTACACCAACCCCACCGACTTCGACACGGCGATCGTGTTTGCTGACGCCGCCACCGCCACGCTGGTGCACGGTCCGTTGTCTCCCGCGTTCACCCGCTCCAAGGCCCATCTCCACCGTCCCGTGCTCAGCGCGCGAGGCGAGGACGGCACCATCCTCAATCATGGGCGCCGGGCGGAACCGAACGTGAACATGGACGGCCTCAAAGTGTTTCCCATGGCGGTCCGGCAGCTCATCGCGCTGCTCAAGGAGGCCTGCGCGGAAAATGGCATCCCCGTCGAAGCCCTCGATTACATCGTTCCGCATCAGGCCAACGGTCGCATCCTGGATGCCGTCGACCAGCGCCTGAAACTTCCCAAGGGTCGCCTCGTCAACCGGGTGAAACACAGCGGCAATACGAGCAGCAGCACCATTCCCCTCGTCCTGGCGGAACTCCTCGCGGAAGGCGCCACCGGCAAGATCGGGCTGTGCTCGTTCGGCGGTGGCTTCACCTTCGGCGCCGCCGTCATGGAGATTCCCAGCTAGCCGCTCGTGGCGGAGCGATCCGTCCGAGGCCGCACGTCAACTGTGTCCGGGCGCGACGCGGGGCGGGCCCCACGGGATCTGGCGCCTCGCGACCAGCCGACGCCGAGTATGGCGCGGCCGCTACGCCCCCATCAGCTCGCGTACTTTGGCGCCCAGGTCGGCATGGCGCATGAGCGATTCGCCCACCAGCACCGCGCTGGCACCACACGCCTGCAATCGGAGGACGTCCGCGCGAGTGTGAATTCCGCTTTCCGCCACCAGCCTCTTCGCGTGGTCCTGTGCCGGCGGCTCCTTGGCCAGCAGGGCCGCCATCCGCTCTGTGGTGCCGAGGTCCACCTTGAAGGTCTTCAAATCCCGATTGTTCACCCCGATCAGCGTGGCGCCACACGCCACCGCACGCGCCAACTCGGCCTCGTCATGAACTTCGACCAGGACGCCCAGCCCGGCCGCCGTGGCGAGCTCGTGGAATCGGCGCAACCTCGCGTCATCCAGGATCGCAACAATCAACAGCACGGCGTCCGCCCCCCACTCGATCGCCTCGAGGATCTGCCGTTCGTCGATGAGGAAATCCTTGCGCAGCAGGGGCAGCCGCACCGCCGCGCGAATGGCGCGCAGGAACTCCAGGGAACCCTGGAAGAATTTCTCGTCCGTCAGCACCGAGAGACAGTCCGCACCTGCTGCCTCGTACTCGCGCGCGATGCGCACGGGATCGAAGTCGGGACGAATGATGCCCGCGCTGGGGGAGGCCTTCTTGACCTCGGCGATCAGGGCCATGCCGGCGCGTCGGGGTCGCGCCAGCGCCTCGACAAACGTTCGAGCGCCGCCCCGCCGCAGCACCGCCGCACGTAGTGCCGCCGCGTCCACCCCGCCCGGCGGCAACTGGGCCACTTCCACCCGCTTCCGCTCCACGATCGTCTCGAGAATATTCATCGCTGTCCGTCCGCTGCCCGCAGCCGCCCGGCGCGGTCCTATTCCTCGTCGTCCTTGATGCCGTGGATCCGTTTGGTCGGGCACCCTGCGCGCAGCCACGCCTGCACGAAGGAATCCAGGTCCCCGTCGAGCACGTCTTCGGTGCCGCTGGTCTGCCATCCGGTGCGCAAATCCTTCACCATGCGGTACGGCTGGAGGACATAGCTGCGGATCTGATTGCCGAAGCCGATGCTGCCCTTCTCGCCATAGAAGCGCTCCATCTCGGCGCGCTTCTGGTCCTCGCGCAACGCGTACAACTTGGCCATCAGCATCCGCATGGCGATGGCGCGATTCTGGTGCTGGGAGCGTTCGTTCTGCGACGCGGCGACGATGCCGGTGGGCAAATGCGTGATGCGCACCGCGGTTTCGACCTTGTTCACGTTCTGACCGCCCTTGCCTCCCGACCGGAAGGTGTCCACCTGCAGTTCGACCGGTGGGAGGACGATGTCCCCCTCTTCGTCGATCTCGGCGATCACATCGACACTCGCAAAACTGGTGTGCCGGCGCTTGTTCGCATCAAACGGAGAAATGCGCACCAACCGATGCACCCCGCGCTCCGCCTTCGTAAACCCGTACGCATTCTCCCCCTCGATGCGCAACACCACGCTCTTGATGCGCTTCTCGTCGTCGTCCACGGCGTCGGTGACGTCCACCTTCCACCCACGGCGCTCCGCCCACCGCTGGTACATGCGCCACAACATGGTCGCCCAATCGCACGCCTCCGTGCCGCCCGCCCCGGCATTGATGCTGAGGATGGCCGGACGATGATCGTGGGGCCCCGACAGCAGCACGCTCAGTTCGGTGGCATCCAGGGAACGCAACACGCGCTGAATGTCGCGATCCAGTTCCACTCCCAGCTTGCTCTGAGCCGGCTCGGGCTCCGCTTCCGCCAGTTCCACCATGTCGCGCAGGTCGCGCAATTCACGCTCCGCAGCGAGCACCGGGTCCATCCGCTTGCGGATGCCGTTCGACTCGTCGATCAGCTTCTGGGCCTGCTCACGGTTGTCCCAGAAGGTGTCCCGCGTCATGAGCGCTTCGATCTCCGTCAGCCGCGCCGCCTGCTTGGGCAAGTCAAAGAAACCTCCGCAGGCTCGACACCTTGGTGTCGGCTTGCGAGAGGCTCTCTTTCAAAGGTTCGAGCATAAAGGACGCGCAGCCTATGCCAGCGGACGCCCGCCCTGCAATCGCGCCGTGGATCCGCCGACGGGTCCGCCTCACTCCAGGCTCGGCGCGCGACCCGGAATCTGGCGTTCTCAACCGCGCATGTTTCGGCCCTGCATCGATCTTCGCGGCGGACGCGTGGTCCAGATCGTCGGCGGTTCCCTCACCGACTCCGGTGCGGGCACCGTGACGCGGTTCGAGTCCGACCATCCGCCGCGGTTCTTCGCGGATCGGTATCGCCGGGACGGACTCGCGGGAGGCCACGTGATCATGCTCGGGCCAGGCAACGAGGCCGCCGCACGTGATGCGCTGGCCGCCTTCCCCGGCGGCCTGCATGTCGGCGGCGGAGTCACGCTCGACAACGCGGTCTCCTGGCTCGAGGCCGGAGCCTCCCATGTCATCGTCACCTCCTGGGTCTTCCGCGAGGGAACCCTCGACCAACCCCGACTACGCGAACTCGTCAACCGCATTGGCCGCAGCCGCCTGGTTCTCGACCTCAGCTGCCGGCAACGTGACGGCGACTATTTCGTGGTCACCGATCGATGGCAGAAATTCACCGACCTGCGCGTGAACGCCAGCACCCTGCAGAGTCTCGCCGCACACTGTGCGGAATTCCTGGTGCACGCAGTCGATGTGGAGGGCCTGTGCCGCGGTGTCGATCTCGCCCTGGTCAAACGCCTCGCCCAGGCCGCGACCATCCCCGTCACTTACGCGGGTGGAGCATCCTCCCTCGCGGATCTCGAGACCGTGACCCGGGTCGGCCAGAACCGCGTCGACCTGACCATCGGCTCCGCCCTCGATTTGTTCGGAGGTCAGGGGGTTCGTTACGCGGATTGCGTGGCCTTCAACCGTCGCCAGTCCGGGACACGCGCCGCCTGACCAGGGCGGTCCTTGACGCGGTCAGTGGGCTCCAGGATCGCCCCAACCGCTCCGTGGCGAGTCCGCTTCGAAGGCCTCCCGCCGCGTGGCGCGCGAGGCTCGACGGCGCATGACGTACGTGTGTTCGCGGCGCTCCTTCCCCAGGTACTCCAACTCGTGCCGCAGCTTCTCGAAACTGGCGAACCGTTCCGCCGTCAACGCCCCGGTCGCCAGGGCCTCCCGTACCGCGCACCGGGCTTCCTTCACATGCGAACAGGCCCGGAAATGACACCCCAACGCCAGCGACGCGATGTCGGGAAACGCTTCGTCCAACCCGCCATCCGCCAGCCACATGTGGAACTCCCGCATGCCCGGGGTGTCGATGACCAACCCGCCCCCCGGAAGCAGAATGAGCTCCCGCCACGTGGTGGTGTGACGTCCTTTTCCGTCATGCTCCCGCACGTCCAGCGTCGCCTGCACTTCGTCGCCATACAGTCGGTTGATCAGGCTCGACTTGCCCACTCCGGACGTCCCCACGAACACGCACGTCCGCCCATTGGCCAGAAACGACCGGAGCTCCCGGATGCCGCGCCGCGTCCGGGCACTGACCACCACCAACGGCGTTTCCCCTGCCGAAGCCTTCACCTCGCGCAGGCACGCCTCGAGATCCTCGCAAAGATCTGCCTTGTTCAACACCACCACCGCACGCGAGCCCCCTTCGTGCACCATCACCAGAAACCGCTCCAAACGCCGCAGGTTCAGGGTGGTGTCCAACGCCTGCACCACGAACGCCACATCCATGTTCGTAGCCAGAATCTGCGGCGCCATTTCGCGCCCGGGAATCTTCCGCGCCAGCATCGTCCGCCGCGGAAGCACCCCCTGCACCACCGCCCGCGAATCGGTCGGCTTGCGCTGCAGCGCCACCCAATCCCCTACCTTGGGAAAGGACTCACTCGTACGCCCCAGATGCATTAACCGCCCCGCCACACGGGTCGGCATCTCACCCGCCTCCGCCACCACCACGAAGCTCTGCTTGTCTTCCAACGCCACCCGCCCCGGAAAACACCCCTGCTCCCGCCAGGGCGCAAACGCCTGATCCCATGCGGCGTCCCACCCAATGTCTTGAAGATCGATCATGCAGCGCTCGGCGCAGACAAGGGTAGGCACTCCTCCTCCCGGCAGAAACACCAATCCGAATCGCCGCTTACCCCGCGCAGCCCACTCCCCGGACCCGCAAGCCAACCCGGGTGCCGCCCCTCCGCCAGCCCGGGCATCCCCACTCATAATGCGGCGTCTCTGCTTCCGAATTTCAACCAGAGAAACTAATTCTGCGAGATTCCAGGTTCAGTATTGCTCATCTTAAGCAGGTGGGCGTAAACTGCCAACCGACAGGGCATGAATCGTCCACCACCCCCCCCAGCCCCCGGCGCCGAGCCACGCCGTGATTTCCTCCTGAAAGCCGCCACGGTCGCGCTCGGCGGCGCCGCGGTCGCACCACCCATGGCCGCCGGAATCGCCTTTGCCCTGGATCCGGTGCGGCGACAAACCCCTTCGGCGGCGGGATTCTCGCGGATCACCACGCTGGATGCCCTTCCAGCCGACGGAGTTCCGCGCAAGTTCGCGGTCCTGGCGGACCGCGTGGACGCCTGGAACCGCTTCCCGCGTACCGCAGTGGGCGCGGTATATCTGCGCCGCGCCGCCGACCAGACCGTGACCGCGGTGCACAGCATCTGCCCACACGCCGGTTGTTTCGTCGACTACCAACCCGGGAAGAGCCAGTTCTATTGCCCGTGCCACAACAGCGCCTTCTCCGTCGATGGCGCGGTCTCCGGTGTAGGAAATCCGTCGGCGCGGGGGCTCGATTCACTGCCGGTCGAGATTCGCAACGGCAA
>JADLFD010000627.1 GCA_020845805.1 Verrucomicrobiales bacterium
AACTATCCGAGCGAGCCGGACGAGTGGGTGCGCACGCAGGAGGCTGCGGAGAAGGCCGGGTACCGATACCGGCGCGCTGAGTCACGGGCGGTGTTCCAGCTTGAGCAATTGGTGAACTACGTGACGCCCGGGTACGCGACGGCGGTGTATGTCTCGGCCTCTGGCGTGGAGCGCATTCGTACCACGGCGGAGAGCCATCGGCGCATTGCGATCATCGAGGTGATGGGACGCCACTCCGGCTATCTCGCGTTGGGTTCGGCCTACGGGCGCCCGGACATCGTGCTCGTGCCGGAGCATCCGCTGGACGTGGAGCGGTTGGTGGACCGGGTGAAGCACATTTACGATCTGCAGAAGAACGTGGTGATCGTGTGCGGCGAAGGCATCGTCGACGAGTCGGGGGGCGAGCTCGGCGCCGAGAGCCGCAGCACAGATCCGGCGGGGAACGTGCAGCTTTCCGGCGCGGCGGAGGCACTGCGGGCGAAGCTGATCAAGATGATCGGCGACCGCTACTTTCAGCTGTACCGGCGCGGGGAATCAGCGCGCGAAGCGATCTTCACCCGCAAAGTCGGGCACACCCAGCGCGGCGGACGCCCGATTTTGTTCGACCGGTTTTACGCGGCGCAGCTGGGCGGTCGTGCGGTGGAGCTGCTGCTGGAGGGGCGTAACAACGCGGTTTCCATCCTCCAGTACAGTCGCGCGCGTGGGTTTCACGTCGAGGGCTATGACGCCAATCGTTTCCGCGATCGCTGGGGCATGATCCACGCCCGGCAGATGCATCCCTCCCTGTACGATTCCGTGCTCATGAAACCCTCGCAGCTGGGCATCGAGTACCTGGCTTCGATCTTCACGGACGCCATCGGCGAGGATGACGTGGAGCACATGCGGCAGACCCTTTTCGCGTCGGGAAACCTGACGCAGCCTTATCACTCGGTAAATACCGACATCAACAAACGCATCCGTTACTTTGTGCCCGAGGCGGAATCGGTCCCCCCACCCTCCGCCTGATTCGCTCGGTCCCTGATCCATCGTCGGCGAGCGCGGTCCGCCCCGTGTTGGGTGCGGGTGCCGCGTGGCGTCGCGTACCTGTTGCACCATGGCTATCCACGTCGCCCTCCACCACCGCACCCAATATCGTTACGACCGACTGGTGAATCTCGGGCCGCAGGTCGTCCGCCTGCGACCCGCCCCTCACAGCCGCACGCGCATTCTCAGCTACTCGCTGCGCATCCAGCCGGCGGTGCATTTCCTGAACTGGCAACAGGACCCGCAGTCGAACCATCTGGCGCGGCTGATGTTCCCGGAGCCCACGCGCGAGTTCGTGGTGGAGGTGGATCTGGTCGCCGAGATGGCGGTCTTCAACCCCTTCGACTTCTTCCTCGAGCCCGGGGCGGAGACTTTTCCGTTCACTTATGCGGCCTCGATGGCGCACGAGATCGAGCCGTACCTGCTCTTGCAGCCGCTGACGCCCAAGTTCGCGGCGCTGGTGGAACGCGTGCGTCGCGAGGACCTGGCCAAGGCGCCGGTCAGGACCATCGACTTCCTGGTCGCGCTCAACCAGCGTCTGTGGCGCGAGGTCCGATATCTTATCCGGCTGGAACCCGGCGTGCAGACTCCGGAGGAGACCCTGGAGAAGTCGAGCGGGTCCTGCCGCGACTCCGCCTGGCTGCTCTGCCAGCTGCTGCGGCACCTGGGGTTGGCTTCGCGCTTTGTCAGCGGGTACCTGATCCAGCTGGCGGCGGACGTGAAGTCCCTGGATGGACCGAGCGGGACGGACCGGGATTTCACCGATCTGCATGCCTGGTGCGAAGTTTATCTCCCGGGGGCCGGCTGGATTGGGCTGGATCCGACCTCCGGATTGCTCGCGGGCGAGGGGCACATTCCGCTGGCGGCGACGCCGGATCCGCAGTCGGCCGCCCCGATCACCGGGGCAGTGGACGAGTGCGAGTGCGAATTCGGGTTCGAGATGCGCGTCACGCGCATCCACGAATCGCCGAGGGTCACCCTGCCGTATTCGGACGAGCAATGGCGGGAGATCGAGCGCCTCGGGCACCAGGTGGATGGGGATCTGACGCGTTACGACTGCCGGCTGACCATGGGGGGTGAACCGACGTTCGTGGGCATCGACGACGTGGATGCGCCGGAATGGAACACCACCGCCATGGGGCCGGCGAAGACTCTGCGCGCGGAAGACCTCATGCGCCGGCTCAAGGCGCGCATGACCACCGGCGCGTTTCTGCACTTCGGCCAAGGGAAGTGGTATCCGGGTGAGTCGCTTCCGCGCTGGGCCTACGGCTGCTACTGGCGCAAGGACGGCGAAGCCACCTGGGTGCGGCCGGAGTTGCTGGCGGACGTGAACCGCGACTATGGATTCACAGACACGGATTCCGCGCAGTTCATCGCGGCCCTGGCGGAGCGGTTGGGGTGCGGGTCCAAGTGGATCCTGCCCGCCTACGAGGACATCTGGTACTACCTGTGGCGCGAGCGTCGGTTGCCCACCAACGTGGACCCGTTGCAGTCGCGCTTGAAGGAGGAGGAGGAACGCGCGCGATTGTCGCGCATCTTCGAGCAGGGGTTGGGCAGGATCGCTGGGCACACGCTTCCGCTCCGGCGGGGTGGGTCGGGCGAAGGGAGCCGCTGGGTGAGCGGCCCCTGGTTCTTCCGCGCCGAGCGGATGTACCTGATTCCGGGCGATTCTCCGATGGGCCTGCGGCTTCCGCTGGATTCGCTCCCCTGGGTCAGCGAGGCGGACTATCCGTACCTGAACCCGCAGGATCCGATGGAACCGCGGCGCGAACTTCCCTTGCGTGCGTCGTGGGTGGCGGGGCGCCTGCCGGTGGCCGCGCAGGTCAAGCCCGCGCTGATTCCGCGTCCGCAGGGGATGGGCTTCGGTTCAGGGGCGATTCGGGATGCGGCGAGGGGTGGGGACACCGCCCGGCCCGAGCGTGGCGAATCGGCTGGCGGGTTGGTTCGCACCGCGGTGTGTGTGGAACCACGCGGGGGTCGGTTGCATGTGTTCATGCCGCCGGTGGAAACTCTCGAGGACTATCTCGAGCTGGTGACGGCGGTGGAGGAGACCGCGGCGGCACTGGATCGGCCGGTGGTGTTGGAAGGTTACACCCCGCCGCACGATCCGCGGCTGAACGTGCTGAAGGTGACTCCGGATCCGGGGGTCATCGAAGTGAACATCCATCCGGCGCACACGTGGGACGACCTGGTGAGGAACACCGAGGTGTTGTACGAGGAGGCGCGGTTGGCGCGGTTGGGCACGGAGAAGTTCATGCTCGACGGTCGGCATTCCGGGACCGGCGGGGGCAACCACATTGTGCTGGGTGGGGCGACGCCGGCGGATTCGCCGTTGCTGCGGCGTCCAGACCTGCTGCGCAGCCTGATCACCTTTTGGCAGAACCATCCGTCCCTGTCGTTCCTGTTCAGCGGGATGTTCATCGGTCCGACGAGCCAGAACCCGCGGGTGGACGAGGCGCGGCATGACGCGTTGCGCGAGTTGGAGATCGCCTTCCGGCAGGTGCCGGAGTTCGGCTATGTGCAGCCCTGGCTGGTGGACCGGCTGTTCCGCAATCTGCTGGTGGACGCGAGCGGCAATACGCATCGCGCGGAGTTCAGTGTCGACAAGCTGTACTCGCCGGATTCCTCGAGTGGGCGGCTGGGGTTGCTGGAGTTGCGCGCCTTCGAGATGCCGCCGCATGCGCGGATGAGCCTCGCGCAGCAGTTGTTGTTGCGCACGCTGATCTCACGGTTCTGGAAGACACCGTACGACAAGCCGTTGGTGCGATGGGGTACGGACATCCACGACCGCTGGATGTTGCCGCATTTCGTGTGGCAGGATCTGGAGGATGTCATGGCGGATCTGCAGTCGAGCGGGTACCCCATGAAGGCCGAGTGGTTTGCGCCTCATTTCGAGTTCCGCTTCCCGATGATCGGCGACGTCGCCGCCCGGAGTGTTTCCCTGGAGATCCGGCAGGCATTGGAGCCGTGGCATGTGTTGGGCGAGGAAGGAGGCGGGGGAGGGACCGTGCGCTACGTGGATTCCTCGCTCGAGCGGTTGCAGGTGCGCGTCCGGGGCATGGTGGATTCCCGGCATGTGGTGTGTGTGGGCGGCACGGCGTTGCCGCTGCATTCCACGGGTACGAACGGCGAGTTCGTGGCCGGGGTGCGATACCGGGCCTGGCAGCCGACCAGTTGCCTGCACCCGACCATCGGCGTGCACACGCCGCTCGTGTTCGACATCGTCGATCAGTGGAATGGGCGGTCGGTGGGAGGATGCACGTATCACGTGATGCATCCGGGCGGGCGCAACTACAACACGTTCCCGGTCAACGCCTATGAGGCGGAGAGCCGGCGTCTGGCGCGGTTCTTCCGGCAGGGGCACACTCCGGGCTCCCTGCAACCGCGCGTGCCGGATCGGGATCCCGATTTCCCGTTCACGCTGGACCTGCGCCGCACGTAGTCGTTGGGTGCCGGCTAGAAATCCAGGGAGGCGCGCAGGGCCAGGGCCAGCGCGTCGTTGCCGGGCGTGCCACCGGGATGAATGAGGTAGGAGACGACGGGCTGCAGCGCGAAGCCGGGTCGGACCTGGAGCCGGTAGGTGGTTTCCACCACCATTTCGTAGTCCGGCACTGCGTCGGTGGCACCGAGCCAGTCCCGGGCGTCCTCCGCTACGCCGCGCGCGTGATGGCCCACCCGGCCGAAGGCCCAGCCGACGCCCAGGACATCCTCCGCGCGGCCGCGGAACAGTCCGGTGTAGGTCAGGCCGGCTTCGGCATACCATTCGAGAAGGCTGCGATCGCCGGGCGCGCCGCCGAGTCGGGAGAAGACGCCGAGGCCTTCCTCCGGGGAATCGGTGGATTCGCGCGTGAGCTGCTGGTCCAGGGCCAGGTAACCGCCGGAGTTGCCGCGATGCACGATGGGGATGCCGGTGGAGGCGGCATCGGCGAGGGATCGACCGTCCTCGCCGCGGCGGAAATCTTGGAAAGTTCCGGTGTGATGCCAGCCGCCGAGCTTCACCGAGCCGGGGAGCGCGGTGTCGGTGGGGGCATCATTCCAGGACCATTGCGCTTCGAGCAGGAGGAGAGCGTCGCGCCAGGCGAGGTGGGTCCCGTGATCGTTCTCGGGTTCGCCCTGGTCATCGTATGGAAACGGGTCGCCGTTGTAGACCGCGGCCCGGACCGTCCAACCGCCGTCGAGGGTCAGTTCGAGGCGTGCTCCCGGAGTGCCCACGGGGTAGGCGGGGGAGGGCGCATTGGCGGCGATGGGGGTGAGCCAGCCAAAGGTGGAATTGATGAAGACGCTGCCGAATTCGGTGCCGCCGAATTCCTCGTCCGCGGCGAGTTGGCCGAAGCGGAGCGAGAGACGATCGGGGACGAGTTGATGCTGATACCAGAGTTCGAACAGACGGCAGGAATCCAGAGCGTCGATGTTGCTCACGACGAAGAGGTCGCCGAGGTATTTCGAACTCGCGCTGTCCCCGTGCGGGGTGAGGCTGGAGACGTGAAACTGGCCGCCGGCCCAGGCTCCCGCCTGCGCGGTATCGAGGTCGAGTTCGACGCGCAGGAGGCCTTGGGCCACCGCGCCGTCGTCGAGTCCGCCGTCCGGGACGGCGACCACCTCGGCCACGTAGCCGACGGCGTAGGTGAGACCATGGCGGGCGAGTCGTTCGCGGTGTCCGCCCCAATCGGGGAGCAGGGTGCCCGTTTCGATTTCAGGCTCCTGGGTGCCGCCAGCGCTGACGATAGGATCAGGGCGAGCGGGGACGGGATCCGGCTCCGGGGACGGGGCGCCGATCGCGGTGGCGGCACAGAGGGCGGAAGCCAGCAGTGGCATGCCGCAAGATGTGGGACGTCCGGGCCGCGTCCACGGAAAACCCCCGGTTGGCCGGGGAGAGCCTGGCACTGGGGCGGGACCCGAGGGGCGGGTGCGGCCGGTGTTGGGGAGGGATGCGGGGTGGCGGGGGTGGGGGTGGGGCATGCGGACGTACTTGGGTGGGACTCCGGAGAGTCAACCGGCGTATCGGTTGGGGGCGGGGTTTCTTGAGGTGAAGGACAGATTACGCCGGGACGGGCTGGAAAAGGGGTGGTGCGGGGGGGCGAACTAGAGGAAACCCTTCGCTTCCGTCCTGCTAAAGGTTGGCGTTAGGATGAGAACGGCGCGCATGAGTCCGGCAGAGACCAAGCCTCCGGTGGAGGGCCACGCGACGGGAGAAACCGTCTCGTGGCTCGATTCCTATGTTGGGGGTGAGGGCTACGACGAGGCGTTGTGTCCCGAGGGGGAATGGCGCCCCGCGTATCGCGGCCTGATCAGCGAGTTGAACGAGTTGAGCGCGGTGGAGTTGAAGCGACGGTCGGAGGCGGCGCAGCGCATCATCCACGAGCAGGGGATCACGTATAACGTGTATGGGGATCCGCGGGGCATGGATCGTCCGTGGTCGCTCGATCCGTTGCCGATGGTCCTGGGGGCGGATGAATGGCGGGGGATTGAACGCGGGTTGAAGCAACGTGCCTCGCTGCTCAACGAGGTCCTAGCCGATGCCTACGGCGCGCAGCGCATGATCCGCGCCTCGCGGTTTCCCTCGGCCTTGGTGTATGCCCAGCCGGATTTCCTGCGTCCCTGCCACGAGGTGCGTCCAGCGCAGGGGCTGTTTCTGCACATGTACGCGGCCGACATTGCGCGGGCTGCGGATGGACGCTGGTGGGTGATCTCGGATCGCACCCAAATTCCGACCGGGGCCGGGTACGCCCTGGCCAACCGTCTGGTGACCTCGCGCGTGCTGCCGGAGGCGTTCCGGGCCTGCCGTGTGCATCGGCTGGCGCCGTTCTTCCGTGCCTTCCGTGCCTTGCTGGCCTCGCTGTCACCCCGTCCGACGGAGGACCCGCGCATCGTCCTGCTCACCCCCGGGCCGTATAACGAGACCTATTTTGAGCAGGCCTGGCTGGCGCGGTATCTGGGGTTCGCGCTGGTGGAGGGGCAGGATCTGGCGGTTCGCGATGGTCGGGTCTGGCTCAAGACCTTGAGCGGGCTGGAGCCGGTGGATGTGATACTCCGGCGCGTCGATGATGACTGGTGCGACCCGCTCGAGCTGCGCAACGACTCGACGCTGGGCGTGCCCGGTCTGCTCGAGGCCTGGCGTGCCGGAGCGGTGGCCATTGCGAACTCCCCGGGCAGCGGGCTGGTGCAGAGTCCTGCGCTCATGCCGTTTCTGCCTGGTTTGTGCCGTGAGCTGCTGGGCGAGGACTTGGAGATGCCGTCGGTGGCGACGTGGTGGTGCGGACAGAAGCAGGAGCTGGAGCATGTCTTGAAGCACGCGGATCGACTGGCGATCCGGCCGGCCTTCCGCGGGGCGGTGAAGCTGCCTGATCTGGCGGGGGGAGAGCCGGCGTTGGAGGAGTTACGGCGGCGGATTGCCTTCCAGCCGCACTCGTTCGTGGCGCAGGAGAACATCGAACTCTCCTCGGCGCCTTCCTGGGACGGGGCGGGCGTCAGCGCGCATCCGGTGGCGCTGCGGGTTTACCTCGTGGCGGGCAAGGACGGGTATGTGGCGATGCCCGGGGGGCTGACGCGGGTGGCGCCCGACACCGAGGGCCGATTCATCTCGATGCAGCGGGGCGGGGCGAGCAAGGACACCTGGGTGCTGGCCGAGGGGCCGATCGACGAGGTCAGCCTGCTGCAGAGCGCCTCGCAGTCGGTGGAGCTGAGGCGCGTGGGCAACAATCTGCCCAGCCGACTGGCGGACGATTTCTTCTGGCTCGGTCGTTACTGTGATCGCGCCGACAGCACGGCGCGGCTGCTGCGCAGTGCGCTCGTGCGGTTCAGTCCGGAGAGCACGGGCAGTGCGATGCCGCTGCTGGAGCCGTTGTTGAACGCCCTGGCGGCACAGGGTCAGATCGCGAGTCTGGAGGAGCGCCCCGAACTGCGCACCAGCCCGGAGGCGCTGGAAGCCGAGTTGCTCGCGGCGATCTTCGACCCGGAACGGCGCGGGAGTCTACGGCGCATCGCCGATCAGCTGGCCCACATTGCGATGCAGGTGCGGGACCGCACCTCGAACGATCTTTGGCGCGTGCTGAGCACCGTGGACGATCGCGTGACCCTGCCGCCGGGGAGTCCGGTGATTCTGGCGGGGGACGCGGTGGGCGTGCTGAACCAGACCATCCTCGGGCTGGCCTCGTTCCATGGATTGGCGCGGGAGAACATGACGCGCGCGCAGGGATGGCGCTTCCTGGACATGGGGGTTCGCATTGAACGCTGTATTCACACCGCGGCCTTTCTGGATGCCGCGTTGCGCTGCGGGGAGGCCAACAACCCGAGTGTGTTGGAGGCGGTCCTGGAGGTGTTGGACAGCGCGATCACCTACCGTTCGCGGTACAACCTGCTTCCCAATCTGGCGGCGGTGTTCGACCTGGTCATGCTGGACGACACCAACCCTCGCTCCCTGGTGTTCCAACTGAACCAGCTGCTGAAGCATATCGACCGTCTTCCGCGCGAGCGCGACGAGGCTCTGCCGAGTCCGGCCAGCCGCGTGTTGCTGGAGTGCGCCACCCGCGTACGGCTAGCGGATCCGCGGCCACTGGTGCAGATGGAGGAAAGCTGGCACGAGAGTGAGGTGGGCCGCGTGTTGGCGCTCGTGTTGCGGGACATGCCGCGGCTCTCCGATGCCATCGCCGTGAGTTACTTCGCGCACACCACGACCTCGCGGGCGGGCGGAGGGGGGCGGCGATGATCTACCGGATCCGGCATCGCACCGTGTACGATTACACGGAGCCGGTGACCATCTCGCATCATGCGGCGCGATTGCGGCCCCGCACCACTGCGGCGCAGGAGGAGCGCGGCTGGAGCCTGAAGGTGACGCCCACGCCGGCGGTGGACAGCGGGCGCCGGGATTTCTTTGGGAACGCGGTGAGTTTCTTCACCGTGCAGCAGCTGCACAGCCGTCTGGACATTGTGTCCGAGAGCGAAGTGGTGCTGCAGCCGGGGGCGGTTCCGGACCTCGACCGCAGTCCGCCGTGGGAGTTTGTGGCGGAATCACTGCGGCGACCGGTGGCGGCGGAGGAGTTCGAAGCGCAGCAGTTCACCTTTGAATCCCCGCATGTGCGGCCGTCGCGGGAGCTGGCGGCCTATGCCGCGCCCAGTTTTGTTCCCGGCCGTCCGGTGCTGGCGGCAATGAAGGATCTGAACCGCCGCATCTTCAAGGAGTTCACCTTCGATCCTGCGGCGACCACGGTGGCCACGCCCCTGGAAGAGGTGCTGCGAGCGCGGCGTGGTGTGTGCCAGGACTTCACGCATCTGGCGTTGGGGTGCGTGCGTTCGCTGGGGCTCGCGGCGCGGTACGTAAGCGGGTACTTGCGCACCTATCGCGAGAAGAACGAGGTGGGGTTGGTGGGGGCGGACGCCTCGCACGCCTGGTTGTCCGTGTTTTCGCCGGAGGTGGGTTGGGTGGATTTCGATCCGACCAACAATCTTCTCCCCCGTCTGGAGCATATCACCGTGGCATACGGACGTGACTTTGCCGAGGTGAGCCCGGTGAGCGGGATCATCGTGGGCGGGGGCGAGCACCGGGTGAACGTGGCGGTGAAGGTCGAGGTTCTGGATCCGGCGGCGGTCCCCTGACGACGATGCGACTGGCCATCGAACATCGCACGACCTACCGGTATTCGGAGGCGGTATCGGAGGCTTACAATGAGCTGCGACTCCAGCCCGTTTCGGACGCGCGCCAGGAATGTTTGAGCTTTGAGGCGCGAGTGATCCCCGGCGTGGCGATGCAGCGGTACCATGACTTCCACCTCAACCTGGTGGACCACTTCTTCCTCGCCGAGCCGCATCGTGAGTTGGTCATCGAGGGACGGTCGAAAGTGAGAACCCTCGCTTCGGAGGCGGAGCCGCAGGTGGCGTTCCCGCGGGAACGGCTGTCGGAATGCATGCGCTGGGAGCGGTGCTACGAATTTCTTCAGCGCAGTGAGTATGTCTCCCTGGGGATCGACGTGTGGCGGTTGGGACAGGATGCCACGGCGGGGAGCTCGGATCTGTGGAGCATGGCTCTGGGAGTGATGCGAGCGGTTCACCAGGGGTTCCGTTATGACACCGCCGCCACCACGGTGGCCTCCCATCTGGAGGATGTGGTGCGGTTGCGGGCAGGGGTGTGCCAGGACTTTGCTCACGTGATGATCGGGATGTGCCGATCGGTGCAGATCCCGGCGAGGTACGTGAGCGGCTACCTGTACGTTGCCCCGGGCGAGTCCCTGCGTGGTGACCTGGCGTCGCACGCCTGGGTGGAGGTTTTTTGTCCCGGCGTGGGCTGGGTGGGCATGGACCCGACCAACAACCGGTTGGCGGACCCGCATCACGTGAAGGTGGCCGTGGGGCGCGACTACGCCGATGCCGCGCCGATCCGCGGCAATTTCAAGGGGACCGCGCACCAGGAGATGCACGTCGAATTGAGCATCACCGAGCTCCCGGAGCCGGGATCGGGCCCGGCGGCAGGTGCGGGGGATGGGATTCGGCAGTGTGTTGCGCGTCCATGAGATCCGGAGCGGTGTCCGGTTCCCGGCTACGCGGATAGGGATGCGGATGCGGCGGCAAGAGTGACGAAGCGGCGGAGCACGCGCTGCGCCAGCGGGCTGATGCGGTGTCCGACTTCGGTGACTTCATCGTGCGAGATGCGGCCTCCGAGACCGGCGGCGCGGTTGGTGACGCAGGAGAGTGCGGCGACCTCCAGGCCGCAATGCCGCGCCACGATGGCTTCGGCGACGGTGCTCATGCCGACCAGGTCCGCCCCGAGCGTGCGGAGCGCGCGGATTTCCGCCGGG
>JADLFD010000628.1 GCA_020845805.1 Verrucomicrobiales bacterium
CACGAGAGCGTCCTGCAATCGGGTTTGGCCCGGCTCGCGGCCGCCCGGGAGATCAACGAGCGGGCGCGCCGGCTCCTGCGCGACGCGGCGCCGGTGGTGGCCCAGCATCTGTGCGATCGCATCGCCTCCAGCGCCCAGCAGATTCTGGCCCGCCTCCATCCCGAGGCGGCGGTGCTCTCGTGGCAGGCCGAGAGCTACAGCCTGCGCCTGGAACCCGGGGAACGTCGCTTCGCCATGCTCTCCGGCGGCGAACAGACCAAGGTGGCTCTCGCCCTTACCCTGGCCATGATCCACGAATTCACCCCCCTGCGATTCTGCGTCTTCGACGAACCCACCTACGGCGTCGACGCCGAGAGCCGCCGCCGCCTCGCGCAAACCATCGTCGACCTGGAGGACGCGGCCCGAATGGATCAGATCCTCCTCGTCTCCCATGACGACGCCTTCGACGGGGTGATCGAAAACGTCGTGCTCCTGCGAAAATCGGCCACCTCCGGAACCACCCCCGTTCCTTCCGTCTGACCACCGCGTCTTCGCAGTTGAATCAAACCCACCCCGTGCCAGTCTTACCCCCGCTGCGGCTGATGAACACCCCACCTGATCGTCCGCCGATTCCGCCGCTGACGGAGGGGCAGCGCGTCGCGCTCCTCAAGCTGCTGGCGGACGATGACCGCGTCGTCTCCGACGTGGCCCGGCAGCGCCTTCTCGACGAAGGCCCGGAGATCGGCCCCTGGCTCAAGCCCCACTCCCTCAGCGACAACCCCGTCCTCCGCCGCCGCACCCGCGACATCCTGCTTCAGTTCGAAGCCAAGGGCGCCGACGCGCGCATGCGCGCCTTCTGCCGACGCGCCGGGGATGACGTCGATCTCGAGGAAGGCGCCTTCCGCCTCGCGCAGACCCGTTATCCAGACACCCTCATCGACGGCTACCGCGCCATCCTGGACGATTGGGCGGGTCAGGTGCGCGAATGGCTGCCCGATGATCGCAGCGATGCCGATGCCGTCCTCGCCGGCATCCATGTCGTCCTCTTCCAACAACTGCGCCTGCGCGGGAACGAGGAGAACTACTACGATCCCGACAACAGCTACCTGAACCGCGTCATCGACCGGCGCCTCGGCAATCCCATCAGCCTCTGCGCCATCGTCCTGCTCATCGGCCGGCGGCTCGAACTGCCATTGGCCGGCATCGGCCTGCCCGCGCATTTCCTCTGCCGCTATCAGACCCCCACCCGCGAGATCTACCTCGACACCTTCCACGGGGGCCGCCTGCTCTCGCGCTCCGACTGCATCGCGTTCGTCAACCAACTCGGGCGCCCCTTCGAAAACGGTTTCCTGCACCCGGTGAGTCCGAGGCGCATGCTGCAACGCATGTGCACCAACCTCGAACACGCCTACGAAAGCCTCGAACTCCAGCCGGACCTCGCCCGGGTCCGGCACTACCACGAACTCCTCGCCGGCGGGTGACCCCGTTTTTCCCCGGCCTTTTTTCGTGGCGAGATCCATTCGCCTGCCCCTAGGTTTTCCGGCTCCGGATGCAACCCGACAACGTCATCGAAGTTTCGCGACTCTCCAAGCGCTACGGGCGCGTGGTCGCGGTCGATGATCTCTCGTTCACGCTCGGTCCGCGCGAGATTCTCGGGTTCCTCGGCCCCAACGGCGCCGGGAAAAGCACCACCATGCGCGTGCTCGCCGGGTTCCTGCCCGCCACCTCCGGCACCGCACGCATCACCGGCCTCGACGTCTTCCACGACGCGGCCGAAGTCCGCCGTCGCATCGGTTACATGCCGGAAAACAACCCGCTCCCCACCGACATGCGGGTGCGCGAGTACCTCAAGTTCCGCGCCCGGCTCAAGGGATTGCACGGCTCGGAATGCCGCGAGCGCGTCGATGTGGTCCAGGAAATGTGCGGACTCCGCGACGTGGGTCGACGCATCATCGGCACGCTCTCCAAGGGCTACCGTCAGCGCGTGGGACTGGCCGACGCCCTGGTGCATGACCCGCCGCTCCTGATCCTGGACGAACCCACCATCGGGCTCGATCCGAACCAGATCCGGTCCCTGCGGCAGTTGATCAAGGACCTCGCGCAACGCCGTACCGTCCTGCTCTCCAGCCACATTCTCCCCGAGGTGGAGATGACCTGCACCCGCGTGCTGATCATGCACCGCGGCCGTATCCGCGCCGCCGGCACCACTCAGGATCTCCAGGGCTCGCTCAACAGCGCGCACCAGATCGTCGCCGAAGTCCGCGCCCCGGAGGCCGACCTGCGCGAGTGCTGGGAGACCATGCCGGAGATCGCCTCCTTCGACGTCTCGGCCGCCAGCGGCGATTACTTCCGCTGCGCGCTCACCCCCCTCCAGGGCACCGACCTGCGCGACCGCGTCTACGACGAGGTGCGCCAGCGCGGATGGGCCCTGCGCGAACTGACCTTCACGCGCCATTCGCTCGAGGACATCTTCGTGCACCTCACCCGCGCCGAACGCAGCGACGAATGACGGCCCCCTGACCGACCATGCGCGTTTTCTTCACTCTCTGGCGCCGCGAATTCACCGCCACCTTCGGCTCCCCGATCGGCTACGTGGTCATGGCCGCCGTGCTGCTCCTGCTCGGCATCAGCTTTGTCCTCATCGTCGACGCCCTGCGCGAACCCAGCGACCTGCCCCTCACCGAACTGTTCCACGGCTCGCTCTTTTTCTGGGTCATCCTCCTGCTCTCCACCCCCATCATCACGATGCGCACCTTCGCGCACGAGCGCGCGACGGGAACCTACGAGACCCTCATGACCACCCCGGTCACGGATGCCCAGGTCGTGTTCGCCAAGTTCGCGGGCACGCTGAGTTTCTACATCCTGCTCTGGCTCCCGCTCCTGGGCTGCCTGTTCGTGGTGCGACGCTATGCGGCCGACGCCTCCATCCTCGATGCGGGCGCCATCGCCGCCACGTACCTGGGGATCTTCTCGGTGGGAACACTCTATGTGGCGCTGGGGGTCTTTGCCTCGGCCCTCACCGGCGACCAGATCATCGCCGCCATCGCCGCGCTCGCCCTGGGCGTCTCGCTGTTCCTGCTCAGCTTCGCCGCGCCCGCCCTCGCCGGCGATACCACGCTCTCCACCTCGCTGCTCCGCGATTTTTCGCTGGTCGAGCAGATGTGGGAGTTCTCACGCGGAGTCGTGGATCTCCGTCACGTGGTGTTCCACCTGAGTCTCGCCGGACTCTTCCTGTTCCTCACCCTCAAGGTCGTCGAGGCGCGACGCTGGAAATAGGTGACCATGCCCCACCCCGACGACCCGCAGGGAC
>JADLFD010000629.1 GCA_020845805.1 Verrucomicrobiales bacterium
GCAGTGGGGCGCAGCGGGCAGGGGGCCTGGCGTTGGCCGGGGTGGTGTTGTTGGCGGCGGGGTACGCCTGGGGCCTGCAGTTCCCGGTGGTGAAGAAGCTCTGGACCTCGTCGTTCGTGCTGGTGGCGGGAGGGTGGAGCGCGTTGTTGCTGGCCTCGTTCTATTTTGTGATCGACGTGAAAGGCATCCGTGGCTGGGCGGTACCCTTCACCTGGATCGGAACCAACGCGCTCACGATCTACATCGTCAGCCGGCTGGTGGATTTCGACGAGTTGGCCACGCGGTTGGTCGGCAAAGGGGCGATGGCGTGGTTGGACACCGAGGTCATGCCGCACCTGAGCGGCGTGGTGATTGCCCTGGTGGGTCTGGTGCTCTGCTTCCTGTTCTGTCGTTTCCTGTACCGCCGGCAGCTGTTCCTGCGCCTCTGAGAGCCACCCGAAAAGCCAGCAGGTTTTCAGTCGGGACGCTCCACGCCCGCGGCGGCGGGAGGATCGGAGGACTCGGGTTCGGAGTCCGGATGTTCGGGGGGATGCAGGGGCGAACTCAGGGCGGCGTCGTACCATCGGCGAGCGCCGAAGATGCGCCAGCTGCGTTTCGGTGCGCGAAGATCGAATCCAGCCGAGATGAGACCATACCGGGCGTAGGCGATGCCGCGCGTGGCGTTTCCCTCCAGCTCCAACTCCGCGCGCACTTCGATGTTGGCCCCGTCGATCCGGACGTCACGCAGGCGGCTGATTTCCGGGCTGGCGTGGACGGAGGCGCTTCCCACCAGATCACGAAGCGTAGGGAGGTGTCGAATCCAGCCGGGGACGGCCTCCTGTTCGGTGAGCACCGCGACGAGGGGCCGGGTGTCGCGGAGGCTGATGCCGATGCGGGCTTCCACCGCCCACTGATTGGAGGAGGCGAAGGAGAGCTCGCCCGAGGGCACCGTGAGATGGGCGTGCCAGGGGTCCGAACTGCTTCGCGCCGCTCCGGAAACCGTGACGTTGGTGAGGAGTAGCGAAGTGCCATCCACGCGCACCCGCCCCGGGGCGCCGGGGTCGAGAGCCAGCGGCACTTGAAGTAGCAGGTCCGTGGCGCAGTGCTGCTCATGGACCAGGGCGGTGAGCCCCTGGCCGGAGAGTTCGAGTCGGCCCCGCCCGGCGGCGTTTGTACCCGCGGACATTTCGGCCTGGGCGATGAGCGACCCTTTCTGGAAGCGGATCCCGGTATGGACCGGGATCCAGGGGTTGAGCACCGAGGCATCGGGCAGCGTGATGGGGTGGAGACGGAAGGCGAGGCTGGCGTCCTGGAACAGCCGGGCGATGGCGAGATCCTGGGTTGCGGATTCGAGTTCGAGCACCCGGCCAGGGGCGGAGCCAAGGACCTGGGTGCCGTCGGTCACCACGAGGTCTTTCAATTCGACCCGGAGGAGTGCCGTGGGTGGGTTCGTTTCCTGCGGTGCGACTTCATCGGTGAGGGTGGCGTTGCCTTGGAATAGCAGGCCTGCCAGACGCACGGAGAGGGCGGGCGAGGTGAGGGTGGTCCGGGATCCTGGTTCGAGCTGACCGCGCCGCACGCGAATCGTTCCTTCGACGAGTCCGTCACCTCCGAACTCCACGTGCAACGCGTGGCCGACGCGTCGTCGGAGGAGGGCGAGGGAATGGAGATTGGCGCGCAGCGTGGTGTCGGCGGTGATGAAATCGTAGAGCTTTTCCGAGGGCACGTCGTCGACGCCGAAGGTGAGAGGGCCCAGTTCGCCGGTGGCGGAGAGGGCCACTTCGGTGGCCAGCCGAGTGCCGTCCTGTTCCAGTGTGGCCGAGGGGAAGGAGAGTTGGCGGGCGCGGACGTGCAGTGGGCCGTCGAATTTCAGTTCCAGGGCGGCCTCGAGGGTGCCGTCACCGTGGAAACGTGTTCCGTTGATCCAGACCTGGCGGATCTGTTGGAGGTGCACGTCCTCGGCGCGCAGGCGCCAGCGCGAAGCGGGGCGGGACGGGCTGCGCGGGGCAGTGCGATGCGGCAGTTGGTCCAGATGGGGAATGTCGGGTCCGAAACGATTCGTGGCCGGGGATTCATCCGGGGTCTTCGGCGGCTGCCGGAACCGGAACTCCACGCCGGATCCGGCGAAGTGGGGAGTGACGATTTCACCGCCCAGGAGCGGGAGGAACCGGACGCGGAAATGGGCCTCGTCGACGCGGCCGTAGTAGGTGCTATGGGAGCCTTGGCCGACGAATTCGACGCCGCGGCTGTGGAAGATCCCGGGGAACCAGGTCACCACTGAGTTCCAGGTGATGAAGAATTTGTCCGGATGCTGATTGAGCGATTGTCGGAAACGGGTGCTGCGCAGGGCGAGGTTCGCAACCACGACGTAGAGCAGCCAAAGGGCCCCGAGCGACAGGACGGTCCAGAGGAGCCATTTCACAGGGCGTGGCAAGGGAGGGAAGAAAGCTGACGAAGAGCAACAGGGATGGCGTGGAAGCGCAAGCGGGATGGCGGTTGTCGGTCGGGTGGCGGTGGCGGAGGATGGGCGCATGCCGACCGCCCGCTACCACGTCGCGCAGTTGAACGAGCTTCCTGGCGTGCCGTGTCCCTGTGGTACAGCGCGCCGCGCCTTTGGCCAGATCCAGAACGGGCCAGCCTCGGTGCACCTGGTGGAGATCAAGGCCGAGGCGGAGCGGCATTACCATCAGCGGACCACGGAGATCTACGTGATCCTGGAGGGCGAAGGGTTCCTCGAATTGGACGGCGACCGGGTGGCCGTGCGGCCGCTGACGGCGGTGATGATCCTGCCGGGATGCCGGCATCGCGCCGTCGGGCCGTTGCTCTTGCTGAACATCCCCGTCCCGCCGTTCGACGCTCATGACGAGTTCGTGGAACCGGGCTGAGCGTGGTCCGAGGCGTGGGTGACGATCCGGGATCGC
>JADLFD010000630.1 GCA_020845805.1 Verrucomicrobiales bacterium
GACGAGGAAGGGGGCGCCGGATTCATCCTCGGCCACGGCGGCGAGGAGCTTGCCCTGTTGGAAGGCTTCCAGGGTGCGGGCGGGCGGACCGAGGAGGCGCAGGTCGGGCAGCAGGAGAGCGAACGCGTGCGGATCCTTGGGGTCCCAGAGCTTCAGTTGATCCACCCCGGCAGGCAGCCCGATGAGGCTGACGATGAAACGATGGCCGGGGTGGGCTTCGGCGAGCGCATCCACGGAGGCGGGGCGCATGAGGAAGCTCAGCGGGGTGCGGGAATCCGACGGAATCATGACCGACTGCGGATTGGCGAAGTACTCGGGCAGGATTTCGGGAAAGACGACCTCGACGGAAGCTTTGGCGCCGAGGCCGCGGCGCAGTCCCCGGAGGCCGGCCTTTTCGAAGAGCGCCTTCTCGTTGAGGAAACCCGATTCCTTGGCGAAGGGATTGGACAGGACGAGGACTTTGGCGTCGGGCTGGATTTTGGCCAGGTGCGCGCCCAGGAGTTCCATGGCGCGCTGGCGGCTGTCGAGGGCCGCGCTTTGGGCGCCTGAGGGGCGCAGCAGCAGGAAGGCGGCCGCCGCCGCCAGCACCAGACCGACGCCGATCAGGGCGAGGAATCGCCGTGCGTTCACGGAAAGTAGCCGGGAATGGTATCGCGGCCGAACAGGGCCCGGACCTTGAGTGTTTCGAGGCGGGCTTTCCGCATTCCTTCGACGTGACCATCGAAGAACCAGCCGTTGGCCACGCTGTTGTGGCGGGCGTGGACCTCGTCGGTGGCGTTGGTGCGGAAGTTGTGGAACTGGACGGCGCCCATGCCCATACGCCCGCGGCTGGTGGTATCGGCGAGATGGAGGTAGTCCGAGGGATTGACGATCGCCGAGGTGACCAGGTCCTGATGGAACTCGCCGGCGGTCACCGTTTCGGGGGGGTCGGACCAGACGCCGTAGGTGCGGAACCAGTTGGTGAAATCGCGCGGCGGATAGGCGGGACAGAGGAACACGGAACGGGACCCGGCCGATTGATTGGTGAAGAGCAGACCGCCCCAGGTGAACTGAGTATCGAGAGGGGAGTTGATCTGGACGCGGTTCTGATGGCCGTCAGCGTAGAGCAGGACGAAGAGGCCGACCTGCTTGAGGTTATTGAGGCACTGGACCTGTTTGGCCTTGGATTTGGCCTGGCTGAGCGCGGGCAGCAGCATGGAGGCCAGGATGGCGATGATCGCAATGACGACGAGAAGTTCGATCAGGGTGAATCCAGACGCACGTGCGGGACGTGACATCTCCCTGTTATCCCTGTTGTTCATGGGTACACCACGGCTAGGTCAATACAGTTGATCGGAGGGCTTAAAGCGCGGCCATAATCGCGCATCCGGGCGGGAACGTCCAGAGCCGGGCGTGCCTGAATCCGCGATTTCACGGAGAATCAGGTCAGGTCAGGTCAGGATGTCCCGGATCACGCGGGCGCCTTCGACGCCGCTGAGGCGGGCGTCGAGGCCCTGGAACTTGAAGGTGAAGGCGTCGTGTTGGATGCCGAGGAGGTGGAGCATGGTCGCGTGCAGGTCGTGCACCGTGGTGACGTTTTCCACGGCGGCATAGCCGAGTTCATCGGTGGCGCCATACACCAGTCCCCGCCGGATGCCGGCTCCGGCGAGCCACATGGACATGGCCTTGTTGTGATGATCCCGGCCGAGGGTGCCTTTGGTGCGCTGGGCCATGGGGGTGCGGCCGAACTCACCGGTCCAGACCACGAGGGTGTCCTCGAAGAGCCCGCGTTGTTGCAGGTCGCGCAGGAGCGCGGCGCAGGCTTGGTCGACCTCGTGGGCTCGGAGGGGCAGTTCCTCGCGCAGTTGACTGTGGTGATCCCAGTCGCGGTGGTAGAGCTGGATGAACCGAGTGCCGCGTTCGGCGAGGCGTCGGGCAAGGAGGCAGTTGGAGGCGAAGGAACCGTCGCCGGGCTGACAGCCGTAGGCTTCGAGGGTGGCGGGGGATTCGCCGGAGAGGTCCAGGAGCCCGGGCACGCTGGCTTGCATGCGAAACGCCATTTCGTACTGCGCGATGCGGGCTTCGATCTCGGGGTCGGGGGCGTGCCGTTGCTGGTGGCGGTTGAGAGCCACGATGGCCTCGACATCCGCGCCCTGGCGGTCGCGCGTGACGCCGGCCGGATTGGCCAGGTAATGCACCGGGTCGCCCTGACTGCGGAGTTGAACCCCCTGGTATCGGCTGGGGAGGAAACCACTGCTCCATTGGCGCGCCGCGATGGGGTGCGGGGATCGGCCCTTGCCAGTGGAGACCGCGACCACGAAACCGGGGAGATCCTGGGATTCGGATCCCAGCCCATAGGTGACCCAGGCGCCCATGGAAGGCCGGCCGGCGATCTGGGACCCGGTGTTCATGAACATATGGGCCGGGTCGTGGTTGATGGCGTCGGTGGTCATCGACCGGATGAGACAGAGGTCATCGATGACCGAGCCGATATGGGGCAGGAGCGTGCTGATTTCGGTCTGGTTCTTCCCGAACCGTGCGAAGGGAAACACCGGGCCCTGGCAGAACAACTTCTCCCCCTGAAGCTGCGCCAGTTGCTGACCCTTCGTCAGGCTCTCCGGCATGGGGGTGCCGTCGAGACGAGCGAGTTCGGGTTTGGGGTCGAACGTTTCGAACTGGGAAGGGCCGCCGGCCATGGTGAGCCAGATGACGCGTTTGGCGCGCTGGGGCAGGGGGAGGGAACCCAGCACGCCGCGGCTGGATGCGGGCGCAGCGCGAAGGAGCGAGGGTTGCAGGAGTCCGGCCAGGGCGAGGGAGCCGAGGCCTTGCACGCCGGTGCGGAGGAATCGCCTTCGGCTCGGGCAGTCGGGGGCTGGGGGATCCAGTGGCATGGCAGCGTGATGGGTCGGGCCGGGAATGGAACGGGTGATGGCTACGCTCGCCGGGACCGTGGAGGGAATCGAGCCGAAAGGCGGGGCGGCAGCGTGGCGAGTTGATCAGGCGGTTCCAGCCAGGCACCGCTCCGGGTCCAGAAATGGGCGCGCCTCCGACAATGGGGATCGCGCGAAGGCGGCGGGGACGATGTACTTCGAGAATAACAGGTCAGCGTCGCCCCAGGCGTTGAGGGGTTCGGAGACCAAGTGGGGGAGCAGGGATTGCAGGAAGCGCACGACGCCGGTCTCTTCCGGGACCAGGAAGACGCCCGAGGCGGTGGGTTCACCCGGGGCCTTGGCCTGGGTCCAGACCGCGAGGGACTGGAGCCGGGGGACATCGTAGAACGTCTGGGCGTCGGACTTGGTGACCAGCCAGTCCCGCCAGGCGGGGTCGCGCGGAATCGCGTCCGGCCCCGGTCGTTGAACCATCCAGAAGTAGTAAAGCAAATGGGACAGCCGTTCGCGGACGTACCAGTAGGCCACGTCCTTGAGACTGAGCCGGTTCAGGTGGGGGATTTCTGACACCAGCACCGCGAGGTGAGACAGGAAGCGGCGCTCCGTCTTGATCAGGCTGTCGTAGTCGCTGGAAAACCGGGAGAGAAAGTCCGGACTGAAATACGGGTCCGAACTGATGTGTGTCATGCGGTCCACCATCCGAGTGCGAAGCTGCTGGTAGAGGTCGTCTCCCAGCATGACGAACTGGTTGGGCTTCAGGACCAGGCCGGGTTGGTGGGCACGCAGTTGGGCCACGCGGCGTTCCAGTCGCACGCCGTCGAGGTGCACCGTGCCATGGAGGACCAGCGGCACGAGCGCGTGGGCAGGATCCTGCGGGACCTGATCGAGTCCGCGCGCGCGGAGGAAGTCGGTGAGCTGGTCGAGCCCGGTGCCATAGGACTGCGCATCGCGGAAACTGGCGTGCATCCGGTCCTTCAACCGCGCCGGTGTTTCCGTTTCATCGATCAGGAGGGGCACCAGGATCGTCGACTTGCGCTTTCCCTCCAGCGTCAGGGCGGCCTCGGTTTCATAGTCCACCCACTTGGAGCGAAGGCTGTGGGCGGAGACCACCATCAGCACGAGCGAGGCAGTCTCCAGACTCTCCGAGATACGGTTCGGCAGGGAGTCTCCGAGATCGAGTTCCCAGGAATCGAACCACACGGGAAAGCCCTCGTTGAGCAGGTCGACGGCCAGTCGTCGGACAAACGGTTTGTCCAGGGACGAGTGTGAAATGAAGACGCTGGGCACATCGGCCAGTATCCATAGGTGCGAAGCCCCGGGGAAGTCCGGCTTCGGGGAACCCAGGCCGAGCGGCGTGTGTGGTGTTCAGCGGGACGGGACTTCCGCGGGGATTGCCAGGACCCGGAAGAACTGAGCGTGAGGGTTGGTTTCGCGCCGCATGGGGTGCGTAAAACGGAATCGGCCGTCGGAGTCCGCCTGGAGGGTGGTGGCGTCGGTCCAGACTCCGAGGATCGTAGCGACTTGGAGACGATAAAGATGGGAGGGGGTGCCCAGGCCTTCGATCAGAATGGGATCGGCTGAGCTTCCCTCGGGCAGCGCGATGCGTGTCAACGAGGCCGGCACGGCGGGCGACGCGGGGGGCACCTGGAAGGCGACGGTGGATTCGGCTCCTGCGTGGAGTTGGTAGCCGTCGAGGGTCCAGACGACGTCCTCGAGTGTAATCTGCCAGGAGGAGTTGGAAGTGGCGGTGGGCAGGACGCGCAGGTCCCACTCCACGAGAATTCCTCCGGAGGAGGACCAGGCCTGGCCGGTGGTGGCGGCGAAACGGGTTCGCACGTCCCCGGCCGCGTTCGGGGCAGGGGAGGATCGGACCGCGTAGCTGCCGGGATCGGTCCAGAGTTTTGCCGGGGCCAGGACGCGGTGCGCGACGACGGAGAACGCGGCGGCTGGGTGACGCAGGGTGAACGCGGTGGCGCGCAGCGGGGCGATTCCGGAGGGCAGTTCGACGCGGAGGGTGACGAGAGCGTCGGGGACGAGGAGCCGTGGTTCGGCGGAAATCAGGATTGGCGCGGAGGTCGAGGTTCCCGCGCCGTGCAGGGATCGCGAGCGCGGCGCGGTCGAGGAGGGACTCGCGGGGCGCAGGGATTCGAGGTCGTGGGCGGCCAGGGTTTCCAGGCTCGCGACGAGATCGGCGCGATCCAGACGACCGTTGGCATCGAAATCGTTGTCAGCGATCACCCACTTGGGGACGGGGACCGTGCGGGTGATGAGCGTGTTGATCAGCGCGGGATCGCCGAGATCGAAGAGGCCGTTGGCGTTGTTGTCGCCAATGACCGCGCGCGTGAAGACCTCGACGGCGGTGTCCCGATGCGCCAGGCCCCAGAGCAGGACGGCGCCGGAGGGATCGGCGAACTCCAGGTTTTCGAACACGACCGGGCTCGAGAGCGGTTCGGGGATGTCTCGGGCGCGGAAGAGGAGGAAGCCCAGTGTGTTGGTGCCGTGCGAGAATCCCGCGGGGTGGGCGAGAGTGAGTTGAAGCAGCCCTGGGGAGAGGGATTCCGCGAGGTGCGTGGGGGCCGGGGAACTGGGCCACTCCGTGTCGAGGTATTCGAGCACCGCGGGATCGTAGCGGACGTGCGCCGACACACGACCGACGCCTCCCCGGCTGACGAGGTCGAGTGGCACGCGCGGGATGCCGCCTTCGTAGACCGAGCCGACCGTGCGGAGCGAGAGGGTATGATGCAGCCCGACCGTGACCATGATTTCGCGGCTGTCGACCCGGCCTCCGGGGTTGGACACTCGGACGTGGTACCGACCCGTGTCGGCCTCGGTGGTGGAGGCCACGGCCAGGGTGGGGGTGTCGGCACCGGGAAGGGCGAGTGGGGTGCCGTCGCGGAACCACTGGTAGCGAAGCGACTCCCCGCGGGCGACGACGTTGAGGGATAGGGGCGCTCCGAGACCGAGGGCCAGGGTTTGGGGGTCGGGTTCCTGGACGATGACCGGGGGTGGCATGCGTCGCAGTTGGAAGCTTTCGAGACCCACCAACAGGCTGGGCAATGAAGGGGGAAGGCCGGCGCCTCCGGTGATCACCTGGAGGAGGCTGGATTCCCCCACCGCCGCCTGCGCGGACTTGGCTTCCTCGTAACTGGCGCCGTCGGCGACGGCCCAGGCCCGGACCTGGACCCAGGCGACGTTGCCGGCACGCACGGTCTTCAAGCGTCTCAAAGATTCACCCTGGGGATCCCAATAACCGGCACCGATTCCGGTACGGAAGGGGGCGATGGGGCCGACTGGCGCCAGGGATTCCGGCGAGGCGCCGGCGAAGAGTTGGGCTACGAACGCGGGTCCAGCCAGGAGCGTGACGCCGTCCTCATCGTAGATCGGGGCGTCGAGCAAGCCGGTCACGCGATTGACGAACTGGATCGTGCCCCCGCTCAGATCATCCACTTCGAGCGCCGCCGGGTCACTGTTGACCGTTCCCGCCCCGTTCGAGACGACGACGTCGTAGAGGCCCGACTGATGGGGTTGAAGGGCAGTCAGGTGAAGCGAGGTGTTGGTGGCGCCGGAGATCGCCTCGCCGTTGAATCGCCACTGGTACGCCAAAGGAGCGGAGCCGGTCAGGCCGACATCGAACGTGGCGTCAGCACCCTGGTAGGTCTGTACGCGGCGGGGTTGTTGGGTGATGCGCGGCGGCGCGGGCCGCACGGTGAGCGTGAACGGCGCGCTGCGCGCGGTGCCGCCCGGATTGGAGACCTCCACCACGTAGGTTCCGGCGACACTGGGACCGACGTTCCCGAGGAGAAGCTCGGGCAGCTCGGACTCGTAACGCACGCTGCCTTCGAAACGCCAGACGAACTTGAGCGGCGGATCCCCGGTCACGGCGCAGGTCAGTTGGGCGAAGCCCCCTTCCTCTGCCATCACATCGGCGGGAGCCTGGGTGAAGGCAGGGGCGGTGGCGGGGCCCACGGTCAGCACCGCGGGGAGGCTCTCCACCTGACCGTCGCGGTGCGAAACCTTCACGCGATAGGTTCCGGACCGGGTTTGGGCGACGCGGTCGAGGGTGATCGACGAGGCGTGGTAGGGAAGCGTCTGCGTTCCGTTGAACGTCCAAGTGTAGCTCAAGGGGAGCGTACTCGTGGCTTCCACGGAGAGCGTGACTTGGGCGCCGTAGGGAACGGACTGACTCGAAGGTTGCCGTACGATGACCGGGGGAGGTTGGGCGGCCAGGGGCAGGACTCGGAGCATCGCCGGTTCCGAGATGGCGTTGCCATTCGGGGATTCCACGATGAGGAAATACGGCCCTGCCTGGTCGGCGCGAACCGCGGACAGCGTGAGCGACGGGGTGGGCGTGGTGATAAATAAGCCGCTGGCCAGTCGCCAATGGTAGGCCGTGATGGAAGAGCCCAGGGACCATGCGTTCAACGTGAAGGAACCGCCCTCGGTGGCTTGGCGTTCGCCGGTCAGATCGGTGAACCAGGGCCGAAGCGGGGCAAGGTCACGGCTGAGGACCTGGAGCATCGCGGGCGTGGATGAGACGGAAGCGGCGCCGTTCTCGACCGTGACGGAGTAGGGACCGGCATGTTCCGTGCCCACGGCAGGAAGGGTCATCCAGGGCTGGGAGGTGGTGACGATGGCCGCGGAGCCGATCTTCCAATGGTAGCGCAGGGGAGGAGGTCCCAGGGCATCGATGAACAGAGTCGTGGGCGACCCTTCGGCGCTGCTCACGTCGTGGGGTTGACGCAGGATCACCGGCGGTGCGTCGCCGGTGACGCGTACCACGGTCAAGGGCGCAGACTTACTGCGGACGGCGTCCAAGGCATTTTCCACGGTCACGAAGTACTCGCCTGAATAGGACAGTTGGGCTTGGTCAAGGGTGAGCCATGGTTTGGTCGTGGTGAGGGTCCCTGCTCCGGGAATCGACCAATGATATTGCAGGGGGGCGGAGCCGGTGGCAGCGACTTCCAGGGTGACGGGCAGCCCGTGGGCGGCGGCGGCGGCGGCGGGCTGCCCCGTGATGGACGGGGGAACGAGAATGGGGCTGCCCGGCTCCAGTCCGTAGACCCGAATCGGAGCACTCTGCACCGACCCGGCGCGATTGCGCACGACGGCATGGTAGGTCTGGATCTTCCCGAGGATGGGGGTGGCGAAGAAGTGGGCCAGACGCGACTCCGGGCTGAGCCGGTTGGTCGTGGCGTAGACCCGAGCGCCGTTGAGGTACCACTCGATCTCAAACGGAGCGGTGCCGGCGAGTTGGAGGCCCAGGTAGAGGGCTCGGTTTGGATCTGCCTGCACGAGCGTGGCATGCTCCAGGATGGACGGGGGCACCGGGGAGCGCGTGAAGTTCGCCTCGGCGACATGGCTCAGACGGAACCCGTCCTCGAAGATCGCGGCGAAGACGGTCGCTTCGTCGGGAAGACTCAGTGGAGCAGTATAAAGGGGGGAAAGTTCGTGAGGGGGCGTTCCGTCGGTGGTGTAGCGGATTTCCTGACCGGGTTGGGGAGCCGCCGACGTCAGCGTGGCCGCGGCCGGGAAGGTGCCGTCCCAGGGTCCGAAGACGACATAGGGCGCGTTGGCCTGGATGCTGAGCGTGACCGTGACCGTGACGATGGCACTGCGTACGGAGCCTGCTTCGTTGCTGACCACGACATAGTATTTCCCGGCGTGGGCTTGTCGGGCCTTGGTGAAGATCAGGGTGGGGCCGGTCTCGCCTTCGAGGCGTTGGTCATTGTGGTACCAGGCGTAGGTGGCCGGTGAAGGGCTGGTGACATTGACGCTCAGCCCTGCCCGACTCCTCTCGCCGACACTGAGGTCGGAAGGTTGCGTCAGGATGGTGGGGGTGGAGCGTGGACTGCGTCGGACCGTGAGTCGGGTGGGGCCGCTCCACAGGACTCCGTCGCGATAGGTGACACGCACCGAGTAGTCGCCGGCCATGTCCGTCGAGACCGAGTTGAGGGTGAGGGTATGGGAGGTGGCACCGGGGATCTCCACGCCGTCTCGAAACCAGGCGAACGTGGTCCAGGTCACTGAGGAGTAGAACAATTGGAGGGTGGCGGAGGCCCCCTCATAGACGGTGGTCGTGGAGGGAAGCGGTTGAACGATGGGCGGCGCCACGGCCCCGGGACGGACCGTGATACGCGCTTTCCGGCTGGTGGCGGTGCCCAGATTGTTTTGGACCACCACGTAGTATTGCATCGCGGTCCACGTGGCGATGGTCGTGGGGAGCACTGGTGTGGTCGTCGTCTCCGGGGACAGGCCATCCAGGTACCAAGTGTACCTCATGGGTGGCGCACCCTCGGCGCGGACGGAGAGTTGGATTCTCTCGCCATAAGCCACCGACCAATCCTGGGGCTCGACCGTGATGACCGGGGCACCCGCCGGCAGGATGAACTCACGCGTGACGACCGGACCCACTTGAGCATTTCCGGAATAGAGCGCGGCCTTGACCGTGGTGGTCTTGGTGATCGGGATCGAGGTGGAGAACAGGGGGGATTCAGCGGTCGGCTCGGAGCCGTCCAGCGTGTAGCGAATGAAGAAGTAGCGATCGTCGGGGATGTAGAGGAGCGTCAGCGTGTCGGGGGCAGGACCGCCCGGCGGATCGAACACCAGAGTGGGGGCGGGGGTGGTGTTCAAGGTGTAGGGGCCATGGGTGACCGTGCCCGCCTCGTTCGAAGCGCGGACGAAATAGGTCCCGGTGTCCGACGGGCGCGGGGAGGGAAACTCCAGCGTGGCCTGAGTGGCGCCGGGAATCTCGACATCACCGTGCAGCCACTGAAATGACATGGGCCGGGAGCCGGCGAACTCCGGCGTGAACCGGCGGGGTTCGCCTTCGAACCCCACCAGCGAGATCGGGGTGTCGAGGGGGATGGGGGCGCGCAGCGGGAGAAACTCGATCCGACCGACGGAACTCCAGAACGGTCCGTCCGCGGTGTCGAGCCGGGCGTAGTAGTCGCCACGGTCGGCGAGGGTCAGGGTGTCGAAATCGTGCGTGCGCCCGGTGGCTCCTGGGATGGGCGTGTCGTTGTGGTACCACTGCACCGCGGTGGGGGCGTGCCAGGTGGTCGGGTAGGCCATGTGCAACGCGCTGCCGCGGTCGAGTTCCAGGTCATTGGGGGCACCCGGCGCGACGGGGTGGAAGAAGGAAGTCGTGACGTTGAGGGTGATGCGTTTGCTCTGCGAGGAGCCGACCGTGTTCTCGGCGGTTACAAAGTAGGTGCCGGCGTCTTCTGCAGTGACGGAGGGCAGGGTCAGCGTGAGGTCATGGGCGCCGGGAATCGGCTGGCCCTGATGGAACCATTGCAGCGCGAAGGCAGGATCGCCGTCCGCCCGGTACGTCAGCGTCACGGAGCGGTCGGGCGACGAGACGACCCACGAGGATTCGGCGATCAGGTTCGGGGGGGAGGCGGGGCCGGGGCGGAGCGGGAAGTCGAGCGGTTGGCCGGGTTGCTGGGCGAGTAGGTTCACCGCAGGCTCGGGGAGTGCGACATTGTAGATCTGCAGGTCATCGATGGCCCCTTCGAGGGGCGCCACATCGACGGTGTCGCCCGGGGTGCCGAAGGCGCCGAGTTGCAGCGGGACACCATTGGGTACTACGGGGCCGTTGATGTTGCGTGCCCTTGCGGCTCCGCCGTCGAGATGGAGCCGGGTGTCGCCGTCCAAGGCACGGACCAGGGCGAGGTGGTGCCACTGGCCATCGTTGACTACGGCCGCAGAGGTCAGAGTGCGGCCGTCTCCGGCGTAGGCGGCCACGGCCGATCCGTAGAGGTTCAGTCCGACGTGGAATCCCCCCGATACATGGATTCCCCCCATCCCGATCAGGGCCATGCTGCGCGTCTCGCCGGGAGTGGTGCGGAACCAGAGGGAGAGGGTCCAGGCTCCCGACCAGGGCGTGGCGGCGTCCGAGAGGGTGACGAACCCGTTCTCGTCACGACGGAACTGCACTGCGTTCCCTGCTGCGCCTGGGGTGTGGAAGGAGACCCCGGACGCGCTCAGGGCTCCCGGTTGCCAGCCGGTTTCGTCGCGAGCGGTCGTGCCGCTGGATTCATCGAACCGGTAGTGGGCCATGAGCCGTGCTTCGGGGCCGGGCTCGGGCAACGGGGGGGGAATGATGCGGAATTCCGCACGATGCGTTCGACCGGAGGGAATGGCGCCTGGTGTCTCGCGGATCTGGAAGTTCGCGTCGCCGGTCAGCACCACAGGACCCGTGTACCGGGTGTCATTGAATCCATTGGGGATGGACCCATCGAGGGTGTAGGACAGGCTGGTCGACCAGGTGCGCGGGGGAGTCGCGACCACCTCCGCGGTGACGGTCACCGAGTTGGTGAAGGTCCCGCCGTGGGGGGTGATGACGATCGGGTCCCCATCGTCCACGGTGACCGTGACGATCTCGCTTTCGGCTCGGCCGCTGGCGTTTTCGGCGATGAGTTGGTAGGTGCCCTCCTGCTCTTCCTTGGCGCCGACGAAAAAGAGACGAGGACCCAGGAGAATCAGTGGGTACCGGTCGATATTCACCGGACTTCCGTCCTGCAGCCAGGTCAGGGAGTTGGGCGCTCCGCCCGAGAGCGTGAAGTTGATTTCGGCGGGGAAACCGGGCTGGAAGTGGAGGGGGCCTCCGGCGCCCTCGATACGCGGTGGCGCGAGGGGTTCCTCGGGCGGGGGCGTCTGGCTGCGAGCACCGGCGGCGCCCAGGGTGAGTGCCAGGAGGCCGAGCACTACCGTACGGCCCAGGGATCCGCGATCGGGGCACACGCCTGGGCAGGCGAAGAGACCTGGAAGAGTTGAGCACCTGCCGCGGGACAAGGCGAAGGTCATGGGGAGGGAACGACGGTAGACTGCGGGTCTGATGGAGTATTCGCGGCCAGCGGCCCGGGTTTGACAAAGAAAATGTCGTGGCTTGGAGAAGGCCTGGGAAGATCCCTACTTTACGCCCGTGGCTCTGCGACGCACCGAGGTTCCCGACGGCCTGAAGGTCTCCGGGCGAAAGCCGAGGCGAGGCCGGCGCGGGATCGCCTTGGTCGCGATCCTGGCCGCGTTGGTGGGGGGCTGTGTCCACGATCCGTCATTCCCGATGCACGATCTGCAAGTCGAGTTGAACCGAGTCCCCGCCCCGGCGGTTCGTCGGGTGCTGGCCGCCCCGGAAACGTACCGGGTTCAGATCCTTGTCTCGGAAGTCGTCGATGGGCCGGGTGGGCGTCTGGGGTTGCGACGGCATGGCTACCGGCTGGGGGCGGAGTATTTCTATCCAGCGAGCAGCATCAAACTCTGCGCGGCGGTGGCGGCGTTGCAGTTCGTGGAGGGTGCGGGTGCAGGTGCGGGGGGCGAGGCGGAGGTGGAAGCGTGGTTGGATCGGCCGATGGAGATCGCGGCGTTGTTCGACGGGGATGTGGCCCAGGTTGGGGATCCCCTCTCTGCGGAGCAGCCGGGAGCGGGGTCCGTTCCGATCACCCTGCGGCGCGAGATTCGGAAGCTCGCCCTGGTGTCCGACAACGTGGCGTTCAATCGGCTTTTCGACGTGGTGGGACACGAGGCGTTGAACCGGTCGATGCATGCGCTCGGGCATCGTTCGGTGGTAATCAACCATCGGCTGTCGGAGATCCGTGCGATTCCGGATCCCCTGGCGAGTGCGGCGGTGCGTTGGCCGGGCGCGGGCGGGGGGGATCGAGAGATCGCCGTCCCGGCGCGGCGCAGCACGTTGAGCCTCTCGAACAGTGCGGCCGGCCTGCGGGTGGGCGTCGCGTACCTGCGGGGTGAGGAGCGCGTTCCGGAGCCGATGGATTTCACGCGGCGCAACGGGATTTCGCTGGTCGATCTGCAGAATCTCCTGGTGCAGGTGGTGCGGCCCGACGTGGAGTTGGGGTTGCCGCGGCTGGCACTCGATCCGGCTCGTCGGCGCCTGCTGGTGGAAGCGATGACGCAGTATCCACGCGAGTCCGCGGATCCCCGGTATGAGGCCGGCGCCTATCCGGATCACTATTCCAAGTTCCTGCTGCCGGGGATCCGTCGGGTGGTGTCGTCCACGGTGCCGGGGGCGCGGGTGGAGGTGACGGGGAAGATCGGGCGCGCGTACGGGTTCTCCGTGGAGAACGCGTATGTGCAGGAGCCGCGCGCGGGGCGCGGGGTGTTTGTGACGGCCGTGATTTACACCAACGAGGACGGAGTTTTGAACGATGACCGGTACGAGTACGAAACCGTGGCGGATCCGTTTCTGGCCGATTTGGGGGAGTGGGTGGCGCGTTGTTGGCTCCGGCTTCGGTGATCGGGACGCGGCGTGGTTCGGAGCCCGAGCGGAGGAGGGACGAGCACGCGCGCGTCGTGGCGGTCGTGCCATGATTTGGCCTAAAAGGAGTGGACAGTCCGAATTTTGCGCTAATAAGAATGGCCCCAGTCGAGAAGAGTATCTGATTCATCCCTGGGAGGCTGGCTCCTGGTTCGAGGCGAGGCGGGGCGGGGGCAGCAGGTGAAAGCACAGTCATGAAGAAACCGCGGCGAATGGCAAAGCGAGAGGATGGAGCGGGTTCTGAAGCGTCGAGTGGGCGACGTTCGGGCGCGCCGAAATCTCCGCGGCGGCGAGGAGCGAGGGGGGGTGCGGGGCAGGAGCCCGTGAAGCCCAGCTTCTTCACCGTGGGGGTGGGAGCGTCGGCGGGTGGGTTGGAGGCGCTGGGGAAGTTCTTCGCCGACATGCCGGGCGACTGCGGCCTCGCGTTTGTGGTGGTGCAGCATCTGTCACCGGATCATCGCAGCTTCATGGTGGAGCTGATTTCGAAGAAGACCCGGCTGAAGGTGGCACGGGCGGAGGACGGCGCGGACGTGAAGCCGGGACATGTCTACATGATCCCACCGGGGAAGCAGCTGAAGATCTTTCGCAACCGGCTGTTGTTGTTGGATCCGCCGAAGGGGGATGGTCTGCGATTGCCGATCGACGTGTTTTTCCGCTCCCTGGCGGAGGACCAGCAGCATCGCGCGATCGGCGTCGTGCTTTCGGGAACGGGCAGCGATGGCACGACCGGGCTGCGGGCGATCAAGGACGTGGGCGGGATGGTGATGGTGCAGAGCGAGACGAGCGCGCAATTCGACGGCATGCCCCGGAGCGCGATTGCCACCGGGTTGGCGGATTTCATTGCGGCGCCGGAGGAGATGCCGCGGTTGCTGACTCAGTACATCCGGCATCCGTTTGTGGAGCGCCCGCAATCGATCGTACGTGGGCAGGCGAGCACCGAGGTGCTGATGCCGAAGATCTTCGCTCTGCTGCGGGAAAGGGAGAAAGTGGATTTCTCCAACTACAAGCCGGCGACCATTGATCGGCGCATTGAGCGGCGCATGAGCGTGTGCCAGATCGAGTCGCTGGCCGAGTACGTGAGTCATCTCGAGACCTCGCCGCGCGAGGCGGGAACGTTGTTCCAGGAGATGCTGATCTGTGTCACGCGCTTCTTCCGGGATCCCGGCGTCTGGGACTTCCTGACGGAGAGTGTGCTACCGGAGTTGGTGGGGCGCGTGCCCGGGCAGGAGCCGGTGCGGGTTTGGGTGCCGGGCTGTTCGACGGGCGAGGAGGCGTACACCTTGGCCATTCTGTTTTGCGAGGCGTTGCAGGTGACGGGGCAGAACCGGGAGGTGAAGATCTTCGCGACCGATGTTTCGAAGCCCGCGTTGGAGACTGCCGCGAACGGGCTCTACAGCGAGAGCATGGTTTCGGACGTGTCGCCGGAACGGTTGTCGAAACACTTCATCCGCAAGCCGGAAGGCTATGAGGTCTGCGCGCATATCCGGAAGATGGTCGTGTTCGCGCGCCACGATCTGCTGAGTGATCCGCCGTTTACGCGACTCGATTTGATCAGCTGCCGCAACCTGCTGATCTATTTTCAGCCGGTGTTGCAGAGCCGGGTGATGACCGCCTTCCAGTTCGGGCTGAAGCCCGAGGGCGTGTTGCTGCTGGGAACGAGCGAGACGACGGGTGAGTTGGCTGAGCGATTTCAGACGCTCAGTGTCCGACACAAGGCCTTTCGCAACCGCGCGGGGCGGCGGATTCCGGACAGCGGGGCGCGACCCTGGAAGGTGTCGGCGGTGGGAGGTGGCGGGGCCACGGCGAGGGCGGCGCGGCAGATGGAGTTTCGGCCTTCGCTGGAGCATATCACGCGCTCGATTATCGCGGATTTCGCACCGGCCTGCATCGTGGTGGACGGGAATCTGGACGTCCTGCATTTGTTCGGTAGCGCGGGTGATTTCCTGCGGCACCCGCCGGGAGCGCCGACCGTGAACCTGCTCAAGCTGGCCCCGGGGGAACTGACCTCGGCTATCGCCACCACCATGCGGCGTGCCATGAAGAGCGAGCGCGAGTTCACCTTCGACAACGTGCGCTACAAGGAGGGACGACGCACGGTATGGCTTCGCCTGCGCGCCAAGCCGGTGGGACCGAAATCGCCGGGGGATCCGATCTGGCTGCTCTCGATTGAGCGGGTGCAGTCGACGCGCGCGAAGTCCATCAGCAGCCTGGATGGCGACGTGGCGGACTACCGGGTGGACCAGTCCTCCGTGCGGCGGATCCGAGAGTTGGAGGGCGATCTGGCGGCGACCAAGGAGAACCTGTGCGCGACGGTGGAGGAGTTGGAGGCGGCGAACGAGGAGTTGCAGGCGACCAACGAGGAGTTGCTGGCCTCCAACGAGGAGCTGCAAAGCACCAACGAGGAACTGCAGTCGGTGAACGAGGAACTGCAGACCGTCAACAGCGAGAACCAAAGCCGCATCCAGGAATTGATCGAGCTGAGCAACGACGTGAGCAACCTGCTGGCCCTGACGCAGGTGGCCACGCTGTTCATTGATGAGCATCTGCGCATCCGGCGCGCCTCGGACGCCGTGTTCGATCTCATCGGTTTGGCGCGCGAGGATGTGGGGGCGCCGGTGGAGGTGTTGAGCCGCGTGATGCGGACCCCCGCGGTGGTGGAGTTGGTGCAGGAGGTGCTCGACAAGGCGAAGGCGTCCGAGTGCGAGGTGACGCTGCCGGACGGTCGCGTCGTGCTGCTGCGCTGTGCGCGGTACCAGGCGGACTTGCGCCCCACGCGAAGCCTGGTGTTGAGCATCATCGACATCAGCTTCTACAAGCGCGCCAACCGGCAGTTCGAACTGGCCCTCGATGCGGCGCCGATCGGTCTCATGCTGGAGGACGAAGAAGGGCGCATCACCATGGCCAATGCCGCGGCGGAGCGGGTGTTCGGCCTACCCCGCGGGGCGCTCATCGGCATGGGGGTGGAAGGCTTGCTCAACGAGGGCTCGCGCATGGCGTACGCCACCTTTCGCGCCACGCTCGACTCGCACCCCGGGGTGTCCTCCGAGGATTGTGCGCTCAGCCTCGAGGCGCGGCGTGAGGGGGGTGTGGTGTTCCCCGTGGAGCTCGGGCTGGCTCCGGTGGCCACGCCGTGCGGAGCCCGGGTGCTGGTGTCGGTGGAGGACCTCTCCGACCGCGTGCGATCCAAGCGGCTACGGCAGAGCGAAGTGTTGAATGGCCTCCTGTTGGACGCCTTGCCCGGGGCGGCGGCATTGCTGCGCCAGGACGGCACCATCACGCACGTGAATGATGCCTGGCGACGGTTTGCGCGCGAGAACGGGGGGGATGTGGCGACCCTGAGCGCCGGGGTGAACTATCTCGAAGTGTGCCAGCGGGCCGATGGGCCCCGCAGCGTGGAGGCGCAGCCGGTGCTGCAGGGGCTGCGTCGTGTGCTCTCGGGGGAGGCCAACGATTTCGAGATGGAATACCCGTGCCATTCCGTCGACGTGCAGCGCTGGTTCCGATTTCGCGCGGTGCGCGTCGGCGGTGGGGAAACAGCAGGTCTGCTGGTGGTTCATGTGCTGGTGCGTTCGAACTCCTCCTCGGAGACCGAGGGAGGCGCCTGAAGGGCGTCAAGGGCGGGAGAGGTGTGGCGTCGCAGCTCCGTGCGGCGCTCTAGAAGGTATGACATGACTGAAGAGCAACGGACGGGGACAGCCACGGGAGGATCTGAACCCAGGAAGGAGGATCGCATGCTGGCCATGCTGAGGGAATCGGTGGACCTGTCTCCCGCGGGTCGGTTGTCCCCGGACGAACTGGTCACCCAGCTCGAGATCCACCGGGTGGAGCTCGAGATGCAGAACCAGGAGCTGCGCGAGACGCAGGTGCATCTCGAGCGCACGCGTCACCGGTACTTCACCTTGTTTGATATCTCGCCGGTCGGCTATTTCGTGCTCGATCAGGCGGGGGTGGTCACCGAGTTGAACCTGCTGGCCGCCGACATGGTGGGCGTGGAGCGTGCGCGGCTGCTGCGGAAGAACCTTTTGCACCAGCTTTGCACCGAGCGTCTCGCGTCCTTCGATGCCTTTCTGCAGGCGGTCTTTTCCGACCAACGGCGGCACCGGGTCGAGGTCACCTTTCGCGCGGGCGGGAACCCGGTGCACGTGCAAGTCGACGGCCTTCAGCTGCCGTCGCTCGACGGCGAGCCGCCGTACTGTCTCCTGGTCTGCACCGACGTGAGTGAGCGCAAGCGCGCCGAGGAGGAGCGGATTCGCATCGAGCGTCAGGCGGTGGAGGGTCAGCGGCTGGAGAGCATTGGTTTGCTGGCGGGTGGGGTCGCCCACGATTTCAACAACCTGCTCACGGGAGTGTTGGGCAACCTCGGGGTGATTGAGGAATCCGTCGGGCCCCACGCCCGGGAACACGATGCCGTACAGCAGGCGATCCAGTGTGCGCGCCGCGCGGCGGACTTGTGTCAGCAGCTCCTGGCCTATGCGGGCCGTGCGCGGTTCGTGATCCAGCCGATCGACCTCAACGAGGTGTGTACCGAGACCCTGAAGCTGGTGCGCAGCAATTATGCCGGCCGTGCACGGGTGGTGATCGAGTCCGAGGCGCGTCTGCCCCGCGTCCTGGCGGATCCCACGCAGGTGGGGCAGGTCATCCTCAATTTCCTCATCAACGCTTTTGAGTCGATCGAGCGCCCCCCCGGCTCGATCACCGTGCGGACCGGGGTCCAGAATCTCGCGCCGGGGCGACGCGCCGGCGAAACGACCACCGAAGCCGGTGAGGTGCCGCCCGGACGGTACGTCTTCGTGGAGGTGGCCGATTCCGGGTGTGGCATGCCTCCGGACGTGCGGCAGCGCATCTTCGAACCCTTTTTCACCACGAAATTCGCCGGGCGCGGACTGGGTTTGGCCGCCTCGGCAGGGATCGCCAAATCGCACCGGGGCACGATTCACGCCACCTCGACACCCGGCGGTGGAACGGTCTTCCGGCTGCTGCTTCCGGAGCCGGATGCGGCCCTGGTTCCGCGCGTGGAGGCTCCCCCGGCGCGGGTGCCGGTGGCGGCGGAGGTGGTGGCGGCGGACGAGTGGGTGTTGGTGGTCGATGACGAGGAACCGGTACGCAAGGTGGCGATCCGGGGGTTGCAGCGCATCGGGTTTCTCGCCGTGGAGGCCGCTTGCGGCGACGAAGCGTTGCGACTCATCAAGGAGGGAGGGCGGTCCATCCGGTTTGTGCTCATGGACCTCACCATGCCGGGCATGAATGGCGCGGAGTTGTTGTCCGAGTTGAGGCGCATCCTGCCTGGCGTGCCGGTGGTGGTGATGAGCGGCTTTTGCGAGGATGACGTCCTGAAGCGATTGGAGGGGCGTGCTCCGGAGGGATTTCTTCCGAAGCCATTCAACGCCGATCTCCTGCGGCAGCGCGTGGTGCACGTGCGCGGACTGGCTCGGCGCGGTTCGTCTTCATGAGGGCGGGTGTGGAGCTCGGCGGGCCGGCGGTGTGTGTTTCTCATTGAAGGCGGCGGGGCAGCGTTTCCAAGCTGTCGCGTGCCCGAAGCGTGTGCCCATCTCCCCTATGCGACCCGGGGCATGGCTTCCTTGCCGCGAGGGCAAAAGGGCCCCGGGGTTGCGGGGGCGTTGGGGATCCTGGTCTGCGTGGCTTCCCTGTTTTTCGCTCGCGTGGTGGCCGGGCAGGAGCCGACGCGAGTTCAGGGAGCTTCAGAGGTGGGGACGGCGCGCGCGGTGCTGGACTTGACCCCGGAGCATGCTGCGACGGGATTGCCGTGTGAGATCACGGGGGTGGTGACCTGCAGTTCCGAGCGCGGCGAATTGCTGTTCGTTCAGGATGCCTCCGCGGGCGTCTATGTTTACTACACCCGTGGGCTTCCCCGGCAGGGTGACCGGGTGCGGGTGCGCGGGCGGACGGACAAGGGATTGTTCTCCCCCATTGTCATGGCGGACACGGTGGAGGTGCTAGGCACGGCGCCATTGCCGGTCCCGCTGCCGGTGTCCATCGAGCAGATGGCTTCCGGACGGCATGACTCGCAGTGGGTGGAGGTGGAGGGCGTCGTGATTCGTTCGGAGATGAACTGGGGGCACCTCACCTTGCGTCTGGCCTCGGGGAGTGCGCGGCTCGAGGTGCGCATCCTGGAGGTGGCCTCGGGGCAGAATCTCAACTGGGTGGATGCGCGGGTGCGGGTGCGGGGCGTGGCGGGGACGGCCTACAACCAACGGCGGCAGTTGGTGGGGTTTCATCTGCTCTCGCAGGGGCTGCCTCTGATGGAGGTGTTGAGGCCGCCGACCGAAGATCCCTTTTCTGCTCCCTTGCGGGCCAGCACCTCCCTGATGGCCTATTCCCCGGGGGGCGCCTCGGAGCGGTTGGTCCGGCTTCGTGGGGTGGTGGCGTGGACTTGGCCGGGGCATCCCTTTTCCCTGGTCGACGAGTCCGGGGGGGTGCGGGTCTTGACGCGCGAGTTCGAGAGTTTGCATCCGGGCGACCTGGTGGAGGCGGCGGGGTTTCCTGCGCCCACGCTGAGTCGTCCGGTTTTGCAGGAGGCGGTGGTGCGCGTGGTGGGGCGTGGAGAGGTCCCGCGGGCGCGCGCCGTGACGGCGGCGGACGCGGCGGCGGGATTGCATGACTGTGAGCGCGTGACCGTGGACGCCGTGGTGTTGCAAGCGGGCGAACGCAACGAGAACCATTCCGCGCTGGTGGTTGAGGGGCAGGGGAAGGTGTTCCGGGTTCGGTATCCCAGTGCCTGGGGTTTGGAGACGGCCCGGGATCTGCTGGGGAGCGAGATCCGGGTGACGGGTTTGTGTCGCATCGATGCGGGTGCGTACCCGGGGGCGACCGGATTCTCCGTCTGGCTGCAGGAACGGTCCGACCTCGAGATCTTGCGAAGGTCGAGGCTCTGGTGGCAGCGCGTGTCGCTGGGGGTGCTGATGGGGATGGTGGCCGCCGTGGGGGTGGGCGGGGCCTGGGTGTTATTAATGCGGCGGCAGGTCCGACGGCAGACCGCGGGGCTGCGGGCGCGGGAGGCGACTTTGGAACGGCGGTTCGACGAGTTGTTCGAGAACTCGAACGACATCATCCTCAACCTGAATGAGGAGGGGCAGGTGAGCTCGGTGAATGCCATGGGGGAAACGCTGCTCGGGTTGTCGCGCGGCGGGTTGGGTGCGACGTCATTCGAATCTCTGCTGGATCCGTCGGATGTGGCGGCATTTCGCGCCTTGCGGCGGTCTCTCATGGAGGGGCATCCGCGGAGGAGTCACGAGCTGCGATTCCGTGCCCGCGACGGGCGTTCGCTGGTGCTGGAGGTGAATCCACGGCTTCAGTACGAGGAAGGGCGGGTGGCCGGGTTGCAGGTGATTGGCAAGGACGTGACGGCGCGGCGTGCGGCGGAGGATGCGGTGCGCGCGGGGGAGCGGCAGCTTCGCGCGTCCTTGCGCGACCGGGAGCGTCTGGGTCGGAACCTCCATGATGGCATCATCCAATCGATCTATGCGGCGGGACTGAATCTCGAGGATTGCGCCCGCGTGGTGGGACCGCGGGCCGATGGCGTGGAGGAACGCCTGCGCACGGTGACCGGGGAGCTGAACCGCGTCATTCGCGA
>JADLFD010000631.1 GCA_020845805.1 Verrucomicrobiales bacterium
CGGGTTTCCCTGCCGAGGACCAGGAAATGTTCGGCCTCGGATTCGACCAGCGGTGGGCCACCGGCACCTACGCCGGCTTCGAACTCACCGAACGCTCCGCCCAAGGCGAACGCTCCCTCGGTGTGCTTCGCAACGCGACGCTGGCCCCCATCCCGGATACCCCCGGCCAGCTCCGGTACCAGGGCGACTATCGCGAACGCACGGCGTCCGTGTACGCCCGGCAACTTCTCGGCGACCGGTTCAGCGCCGGCGCCGCGTTCACCGTCTCCCAAACGACGCTCGACTCCGATTTCCCCTCCTTGTCCCGCCAAGTTCCCGGCGTTGCCAGCCTCACGCCCTCCCCCGAAGCCCTCCTGTCCACACTCACGCTCTCGGCACGCTACCAGCACCCCGGCGGGTTCCACGCGGCCTGGACCAGCGAATGGTGGTCTCAGGAAAACAACGGGGACGCAGAAGCGCTGGGAGCGGAACGCTTCTGGCAGCATCAGATCGGCGTCGGCTACACTTTCCCCGGCCGGCGCGCCGACTTGGAAGTGCGCCTGCTCAACCTCACCGATGAGGACTACCGGTTGAACCCGTTGAGCTACTACCTCGAGCCTCCGCGGCAACGCACCCTCGAGCTACGCCTGCGACTCGCCTTCTGAGCTGCTGTGCCCACTCCCGTGGTCATCCCCTCCCCGCGGTCGCGCCCCACCCGACTCCTCCTCGCGCTGGCTCTGGCCGTGGTCGGGTTCCTGATCCCGGTGCGTGCACCGCACGACGGCAGCCTCGCCCGCGCCAGTTACGACCTGCTGCAACTCCTCCGACCCGCCCCCTCCTCTTTCCGCACGGAATCCCAGGTCGTGCTCGTCTACCTGGACCTCGCGTCACATCGCGACCTCGACCAGGACCCCGCCGCGCGTTGGAACCGCTCCCTCCACGCTCGACTCGTCGACCGGCTGAACGAGGCGGGAGCACGAGCCATTGTCTTCGACATCCTCTTCGACGCGCCCGCCGCCGATCCGGCCGCCGATGGAGCTTTCGCCGAGGCCATGAGGCGGCATGGCCATGTGTTCCTCGCCGCCGAACACCACTACTCCGACCAGGCGTCCGGCCGGCTTCCCGGCGTGCACGCGGTGGGCATCGAACCGCCGGTGGCCGCCCTGCGTGACGCCGCCGCGGGCTGGGGAGTCGCCGAACTGGCAGTCGATCCGGATTTCGTGGTCCGACGCACCCGCCGGCAGGTCGAAGGAGCACAACCCACGCTGGCCTGGGCCGCTGCCCAAGGGCTGGGCTTCTCCGACACACGGAAGGTCGAGTACGACGACCAGGAATGGATCCGCTACTACGGCGCTCCCCTGGCACTGCCGCACGTCAGCTACCGTTCCGTGCTCGATCCCGCCGGGGCCAACCTGTCGCCATTCCGAAACAAGGTGGTCTTCGTGGGCGCGCTGCCCATGGCCGGGGTGTTCTCCGAGCGTCGTGACGAACTCCGCAGCCCGTTTGCCACCTGGGAAATGACGCGTGATTTCATGCCCGGGGTGGAAGTCCACGCCACCCAGTTCCTGAATTGGGCACGCGGCGATTCCCTCCACCGCCTCCCGACCTTCCTCGAACGTTGCATGCTCGCCGGGATCGGACTCGCGCTCGGTCTCGGACTCCCTTTGCTTCGTCCCGTGGCCGCCGCCCTGGTCGCGCTCGCCGTCGGGATACTCGCCCCTTTGGCTGCGCTCGGGGCCACCGTGGCCGTCCAAGTCTGGTTTCCCTGGCTCCTGGCCTCCGCCGTGCTCGTCCCCGCCGGCTGGCTCGGCGCCATCCTCGTGCACGCGCTCGACTGGGGACGCCATCGACTTCACCTCGAATCGCTCCGCCGCGCCGATGCGCGACGCATCACCCGCCAGGCCGCGCTCCTCGACAAGGCACGCGACCTCATCCTCGTCACCGATCGCGAAGGAACCCTCCTCTACGCCAATCCGCGCGCACGCACGGTGCTCGGACCCGATCGCCGACACTTCCCCGGCCCCGAGGTCCTCAGCGCCAGACTCCCCGCCCTCCTGAGCACCGGCGCCTGGTCCGGCGTCCTGGAGTTGCCCGGCCACGACACCGTTCCGCCGCTCGTGCTGGACAGCCGCTGGACCCTGTTGCGCGAGGACCACGGCGCGCCGGAGTCCATCCTCATGATCTGCACGGACATCTCTGAACAACGGCACCTCGAGCTGAGCTTCCTGCGCGCGCAACGGTGGGAAGCCGTGGGTTCGCTCGCCGGCGGCATGGCGCACGACCTCAACAACACACTCGCTCCCGCCCTCCTCGGCCTCCAAATCCTGCAACGCACCGAACCCCGGCCCGACGTCCAGCGCACGCTCGCCATGATCGAGAACAACACGCGCCGCGGGATCGACACCGTCCGGCAGGTGCTCGGCTTCCTGCGCGGCTCAGCACCGGATTTCGAATCCATCGACCCCGCCGCCTTGGTGCAGGACATGGCCGGGCTTGTGCGGGAGAGTTTCCCGCGGAACATCACCCTCGTCACGCTGGTGCCGCCCGTGCGCGGCCGGATCCTGGGGAATATCGCCCTCCTCCAGCAGGCCTTGCTCAACCTCTGCCTCAATGCCCGGGACGCGATGCCGGAGGGCGGTCAGTTGTCCCTGGCCGTGGACGATGCGGAACTCAGCGCCGAGGAGGCCGCCACCATGCCCGGAGCTCGCGCCGGATCCTTCGTCATGCTGGCCGTCAGCGACTCCGGTGAGGGGATCCCGAGAGAACGTCTCGATCGGATCTTCGAACCACTCTTCACCACCAAACCCGAAGGCCACGGCACCGGCCTCGGGCTGGCTTCCGTCTCACGCATCGTCCAGCAACATCAGGGCTTCGTCGCCGTCACCAGCGATGTCGGTGCCGGCTCCACTTTCGAACTCTACTTTCCCCGGATGCTTCTGGACGCTCCCGCCCCCCTCTTGCCGCCGCCCGCGCCCCCGGGATAGACGTCCGTCCTTCAGGCTGGTCTCGCAGCCGGTTCCACCCTCAGCCGTTGCATCCCATTTCCCGGCTACCGCCCCGCGACCCCTCCCCCTGCTAGCTTCCGCCGATACACGCGGTCGCTGCTGCAC
>JADLFD010000632.1 GCA_020845805.1 Verrucomicrobiales bacterium
AGCGCCTTCAACGACGACGACGCCTTTGACACCGACATGGGCTGGACCGGGAAGAACCAGTTCTGGTTCTCGATCCAGTCGAACGACAAGCGCGACAACGGCTCGGAACAGAACGGTGAACCCAACGAGCGTAACGACGGGACGGGCATCCCGGCCGCGACGTACGAGATCTACAACGCCACCTTGATCGGCGCCGGCGCCACCGCGGGCGGCACCGCGAACAACCACGGGATGCTGCTGCGCCGCTACGTGCAGGCCGGCTGGTACAACAGCATCTTCACCGACTTCAATGGACAACCGTTGAACGGGGGCGGACCGCAGACCGGCGCCGCTCCGAGTCTGCGTGACAACCTCTGGTGGGGATTCGCAGTTCCCAGCTTCACCAACGTTCTCTTCACCGAAGTCTCCTTCAACAACGCGACGACTCTGGATCCCCAGCTCCGCGGGATCAGCCGCGAGCCCGATGGCGGGCTGGATCCGCTTCCGGCCGTCGGCAGTCCTGCGCTGGTCGGTAGCCGCCCGACCCCGCGCGATGGATTCCTCCTCGATGCGCGATTCAAAGGAGCCTTCTCCGAGATGAACTGGGCCAGTGATTGGACCGGCCTCTCACTCTATGGGATCCTGAGCTCACGTGGGGGCGGTAGTCCGGTCGAGCAACCTGTGCTCGAACCCTCCACCGTCACTCTCGCGAGCGCTTCGGTCACGGGTGGGGTGTTGACCGTCTCCTGGGAGGGGGGAACAGGTCCGTTCGTGGTGCAAAAGCGATCCAGCCTGGTCGATGGCGCGTGGGTCGATGCCCTCACCGTGAATGATCGCTCCGCTCAAATCCCAGCCAACGAGGGTTCCGGGTTTGTGAGAATCCTGGATCTCGGGCAATAGCGGTTCGTCCACCGCCTCCCAAGTCAGCTGCCTGCGCCGCCGCGAATACGTTCGTGGCGGCGTTTTCGTTCGGGAGGCTTTGGTCCCGAGACCGACCAGAGCCTTGGCAAGACAGAGATGATCTCCTTCGTCGGGGTCCGGACGGAGGAAGGTCGGCAAAGAAAAACCCGCCGGTGGATCCGGCGGGTGGTGGAGAGACCTGATTTGCGACGCGGTAAGAAGAGCTCGGCCGGTCGCGGTCCCGAACGTCTAGTAGTCGAGGGCCATCGAATCAAGGACCACCGCGCGATCCACGCGGTCCTGTGCATGCAGGTAGAACGGTTCCAAGAACCCGAAATAAAGGCGGCTGGGGACCAGACCGTCGGTCGCGGATCCAGCACCCGGCTGCGGATGGCTCCCGGGCGAGATCTGCTGCCATACCGCAACCAACGCGTGCGTCAGGCAGTCGGTGAGCGCGCGCCGATGCTCGCGTCGGAAGCGGCGAACCTGTTCGGGGACCAGACCCATCTCCGCCAGCGACGTCTCGATGAGAATCGGATCGAGGTCGAGACGTCGCACGATGTCGATCGAATGGTACATGCCCTGCAGATAGCAGTAGGCAATGAGCACCAATAGTTCGTCCGCTTCGCGACCGGCCGCGTCCGCGGTCGCGAGATTCATCCACGAGTTGCCGCAGCCTCGAATGGCGGCGGCGCGGGTCTGGCGCAGGAGGACTTCCTTGGGGACCAGCGACGAAAGATCAGCCGGAAACTGCGGCGGGTGCTGCCCCGTCGCGACGATCGATCCTTGGGCCGCCGCCGGGTGCAGTCCTGATTCGACAATCGTTCTCATACGCCAGTCATCATGGATCCGGGCGTCATCATCCTGGTGACGACTTTGTCACAATTCTGTCAACAGATGTACCCCGGCGCCGGCGCCGCTTCAATGAACATCCTTGGCCTCTTCCGTGTGCGGTGCCGGGTTTCGTCCCTGGCGCAGTGGCCCGGGTTGGCCACCCGGTAAGCGCCTCATGAACAGAGTTCGAGGCCGATTTTTCCGGCCAGTGCAGTTAAATCCGGGCCCGAGGCGGGAAGGGTGGCCAGTAGCTGTTGCCGCCTGGTCCGTACCCACTCCGAGGCCCCGGGCCTCGCTTTGATGCCGCTCCCCACGCCGAGCAGCCGACCCCATTCGTTCCGGCGTTCCTGGTCGTATTCCGCGAGGGTCTCCGATGTTGCCTGATTGCCGAGCAGCGCGGCCATGCGACGGGCCAGGTCGACCGACTCCCGCAGACCAATGTTCATGCTCTGCATGCCGAGCGGGCTGGTTTGGTGGGCGGCGTCCCCGGTCAACCAGACTCGGCCGCGTCCGAACGCCGGCGCGAGTTGCCTGGCAAAGGTCACCCTCGCTTGCCAATCCACATCGCGGATGCCCGATTCGTACCACGGCGCTCGCGCCTGAATGCGTCGTTCGAGTTGGGCACGCTGTCTGGCCGCACCGGTTTGCTCCTCTCCGACGACTTCCCCTTGGCTGCCTCCCGGATCCGCACCCTGAGGTACCTCGAGACACCAGCGGCAGGTCCAGGACGGTAGGGGCCAGAAGCCGTCCACCGTGCCCGGATTAAAGGTGATGCGCGCCTCGCGTTCCACCTCCCCCACCGGTTTGAACTCGATCATATCGTAAACCTTGGGTAGCCCCGTGCTCTCGCAGTGAAGCCCTTCCACTTGCCTGACGTGCGAATTCACACCGTCGGCTCCGATCAGGTACCGCGCGCTGACTTCTCGCACGCGAACCACGGCCTCTTCGGTGCGGGCGAAAGGGTAACCTACGGCGTTGAAGCCAATCTCCTCGACCACGGCGTGGACCGAGTGGTCCTCCTGACGAGAGGTATCCAGGCGATGGCCCCATCGTACCGGCACGTGGTGACGGAGGAGTTGCTCCTCCAGACGCTCCTCGAGCTGGTCCTGGGGGAGAACCAGTAAACCATGATGCGGCCGATCTGCTCTCCGCTCGAACTCGGCCGAAGCCACGCGGCGTTCACGGTCGTAGAATCCGATGCCATCCAAGCGAAGGCCCGCTTCCCACGCCCCCGAACCCATGCCCAGCTCCTCGAGCAAATCCATCGTTCCCGGATGCAAGCCACAGGCGAAACTTTCACCCGAGGCTTTCCAGGCGCGATCGACGATCTCGACGGAAAGTCCGGATCGCGCGAGAGTGAGAGCTGCGATGAGTCCACAGGGACCGGCCCCCACGACAAGGACGTCCACTTTGGCTGAGAGGGGCTTCATGCCATGACGTTCCCTCCAGGTTGCGCGCGCAGCAAGGCATCGGGGGCGGAACGGGATGGGCCAAGGGCCAAAAGGACTTTCCCTTCCATGAGATGGCTTGGGCCATCCCCAACGCAGGGGGCGCCGAAGACTCGTCGCCTCGACGGGCTATGAGATCAACTTCTCTCGATATCGAGGATCGCCACGCTCTGGTCGACTGGTTGCGTGCCACCGGGAGATTGGCCGAGCACGAGGAAGTCGGGACCACGCTCCTGGGAGGTGGAGTCTCCAATCGGGTCGTGAAGGTGGTTCGAGCCTCAGGCGAATCCTGGGTCCTGAAGCAAGCCCTCGAACAATTAAGGGTCCAAGCCGAATGGCACTGCTCGGTGCTGCGAGTCCACCGCGAGGCGCTGGGCATGAGGTGGCTGGCGAAGCTGGCGCCCCCCGGCGCCGTCCCGCGCTTTCTCTTCGAGGACGGTGAGCACCACCTCCTCGCCATGGAAGCGGTGCCCTCGACGTACGAAAACTGGAAGGAAATCCTCCTCGCGGGCCGGGTTAATCCGGCCGACTTCGCAGGCGCGGGCACGCTCCTGGCAACGATGCACAACCGAGCCATGGAGTTCGCGGACGACTTGGTGCCAATCTTCGAAGACCGATCGTTCTTCGATGCGTTGCGACTCGAACCGTTCTACGAGTTCTCCGCCGAACGGGTTCCTGCCACGGGCGATTTCCTGCGGTCCTTGGTCCTGGACACGCGAGCCCGAAGGTCGTGCCTCGTTCACGGGGACTTTAGTCCCAAGAATATTTTAATTGACAACGATCGTATGGTCCTACTCGACCATGAGGTGATTCACTGGGGGGATCCGATGTTTGACGTCGGCTTCTTCCTCGCGCACGCGCTCTCCAAGGCACACGCCCTGGTGGGCAGGCGTG
>JADLFD010000633.1 GCA_020845805.1 Verrucomicrobiales bacterium
GTCACGTCGTGGAACGCCGAGACCCCGGCCGAGAGGGTCACGGTCCAGCGTTCGCCAGACCGAGGCGTGCCAGACAGGGTGATTACCCGGGTGGTGGCATTGGGCACCACGCCCGTGTCCTCGAGCTTGCCTGACGCCTCGACGCGGTAGGTCACATTGAGCGTGGTCCCGGCCTTCGACAGGCGAAGCGCTCCATTCACGGTCTGAGTCGTGAAAGCGGCGCCGATGTCGTCGATGAGTCCGTTGATGACTTGTGCGGCGCCATCACTCGGGACCGTGGTGTACTCGTACTCGGTGCCGTTCAGCGTGAGCACCCATTTCTCGCCGGGTCGGATGCTTCCCTGTGGTTTGAAGTCCACGACCGACCACGCGGTGGTGGGCGCCGGGCTCTGCGACGTGGGCACCACGTACACGCTCATCGAACCCGCTGGGGCGCGGCCCGCGATGGAGACCTCGACCTGGAATCGATTGGTTGCCGTGACGCCGAGCACGGTGGCGCCGGCAGAGAGCGTCACGGCGAAGCCGGCCGACTGCAGTCGGGACGCCAGTTTCGCTGCCACTTCAGCCAGACCGTCATCGGCATCCGCATCCACCGGGTTCACCGAGGCCACGTAGCTATTCGTGCCCGGATCGTACACCGACAGCGTTACGGTCCAGCGATCGCCTTCGGCGACCGAGCCGGCGAGTTGGATGTCGGCGCGCTGCACGGGGAACGCTGTGCCGTCCGTCTGGCTGACGACGGTGGAACGAATGACGGTCCCGGCTGTCGCGGCGACTTGCTTCACTCCCCCGATGTTGAACCCATGGGCATCGGTGAGGATCAGGGAACTGCCGGCCACCGAAGGCGCATAGCGAGCGGGCAGAAGATCGCGGAGTCCTTCGGCGACTTTCCCGAGCGACGCCTGGGTCGCGTTCGTGACCTCGAAGGTGTAGGTGCGGTCGCGCAGGGTCAGACTCCAGCGGTCACCCACCTTGACCTCGCCGTTGAGGACCAGGGTGGCCTTGGTGAAGAACGGTCCGGTGGCGGCTGAACCCGTCACGCTGCTGAGCGCGGACGGATTCAGCATCTCGGCGGTGATGCTGAACGAGTAGAGGTCGAAGGAGCCATTGCCCCCGCCCTGGATGCGCGCATAGGGCGTGAGGAAATCAATCGACCCGTTGTATTGCAGGTTGCCGATGCTCGGGTCGTAGAAGGTGAACCAGTTCGAGCTGTCGTTGATGTTCTGGCCGGTGCCGGAGTTGTTACCCGGCTCGTTCTCGGCGATCGGCTCCGGCGCAAACACGAACTCGTCGGTGAGATGATCTTCGACCGAGACCTGCAGGCGGTAGGTACTGCCGGAGGGCAGGCCGCCGAACGTCCACCAGTTGTCGATCTCGATGTAGTAATCGCCGGCCTCGGTGAGCGTGAATTCGGAGTAATCATCGAGGAACGTCGAACTTCCACCCCCGCCCTGGCTCGGACTGGAGAAGGGCGTGCCGGGATCGAGGACGTTTCCGTCGCCGTCATAGAGGCGGATCAGGGGCACCCAGAACACGGAATCGCCAAAGTCGAATCCGTTGTCGATGTCCAGGATGAGGCGCAGCGCGTCGTCCGCACCCAGCATCCCTTCGGTCACGGTGAACTTGTAGAAGTCCGTCTCGCCATTGCCGGTCGCCTCGACGGTCAGGTGCGCGAGGGTGGTGGGGAGGGCGATGTCTGGACTGGCCCCCTTCCCCCAGCGGGCGAGGTCGAGGTTTTGTGCGGTGAAGAGCGAATCGTGAGACGCGATCTCGCGGATGATGGAGGAGCCGAAATCCCCGACGAACGAGGTTCCAGTGGTGCCGGAGGCCACGGTGGAAACGTATCCGCTGCCCAGCACCACGAGCCGGGTGGGTTCCACCACCTGGGTGCCTCCCTGCGTTTGGGTGACCACCACGCTGGGCCGCTCGTCGTCGGCGATACGAACATCCTGCGTTGCCGGCTGGCGAATTTCGCGATTGGCGCCCGCCTGGTAACGGAGTGTCTCCCCCTCGAAGACCACTTCCCATCGCTGTCCGTCGAGGATCGCGCCGGCATGGGTCAGTTCGACCACCGCACCCGCCACGTGGGTGGCACTCGTTTGGCCGGTCATGAGTCCGGTGCCGGCGAAGCTCGCGGCAAAAGCGCCACCGGCAGCGCGCGTGATCAGGATCGCATCGGACAAGCCGGAACCCCGGGGCTGCAGGGTCGCATCGTACACTCCGCCTGCTTCCAGGTCCGTTGTCAGCCGGCTGATCACGGAGTCGAGCGGCTCAGACGTGCCGGCGGTGACCGAGTATTCCACGCCGTCCAGCGTCAGCGTCCACTGAGTGCCGGTCGTAACCGGCCCCTCCAAGGCCACGGTAAGATTGTCATAAGCAGCCGATTGGCTGACGACGCGAGTGTTCAGACCTTCGCCCAGGCGGAAGGCCGGGCCGGTCAACGTGAGCTGACCGCCCGCGACCGTGGCGTTCACACGGCTGGTGAGGATGCCGTTGACCGAGGCAGCCAAGCCATGGAGGACATCGGCGTTGCCGAGGGCAAGGTAGCTGTCGAGGGAACTCTGGATCCCATACTGGATCCGCGAGAAATGCATGCCCTCGGCGAGAGTGTCGTTCACGGCGCGGACGTCGAATCCAAGGCCGTCGTCCCAGGTCTGCGCGGTGAGCCGCAGCGTGCCGCCCGCGTCGGTGCCCAGCACCTGGATCTGGCCATCGGTACTCACCCCGAGCACCACGTCGCCGGTCGGTTGGCGGGAGAGGAGGAGATAGTAGCGGTCGGTCGGAGCGTGGCCCGAGGGATGTTCCGTGACGAAGTTCTCGCCCTCTGTCGGGATCACCACCACATCCGCGGCGTCGTCGTCGATCACCTCGACCATCACCCCGGGCGCCGCCAGCAGATCATAGTCACCGCCGTCCTCGGCGTTGCCGCCCTGGATGACACGGTGCTGGATATTGATGAACTGCCGACCCTCAGCGAGGTCGTCCGCAGGGGCCGACACCACCACCGTCTGCGGCAGGAACCAGTTGGTGCGATCAAAGAGCAGGGTGATCCCGCTTTCACTCTCGTTGAGGGCAACGCCCTTGCCGCCGGCCTTCCGGTCGCGCTCGCGGCCCACCACGGGCGAGGCGGTCACGCTGACGCTTTCCTCGGGCGACCGCGTCAGCACCACTTCGTAAACAGCGGAGACGATCCCGGGCAGTGCCAGACCGGACTCGAAGACGCGCAGCGGGCCCTGCTTCAACCGCACCACGACTCCCGCGCCGTCATTGTCCGCGACCTTGACGGACAGGTCCTGGACGAAGATTGAATGGAACAGCGCGTCGATGCTCTGGACCGTGTGCTCGATGAGCCCGCTGTAACCGTCGAAGCTACGGCTCACCACCATTACCGGGGCACCGCCATTGCCGCCGGTGTTGAAGATGTCGCTGCCCAGTCCACCGAGGAGTTCGACCACGGTATTCTCCGGCGTGCTGGAGATGTAGAACCGGTCGTTCCCTTCGAGCGCATCGACCACGAGTTTCTCGATGCCGCCATAGGTGACGAACAGACCCGCCCCGTAGACGCCCTCGGCCGTCACGACGAAGTCATCCCCAAACTCGGTTCCCACCACCGTCAGCGAATCGAAGCCGTCGCCGCCGTCGATGCGCACCGGGGCATTGACGGCAAAGGAGATGAAGTCGGCGCCCTGGCCACCGTTGATGTTCGTGAAGGGCGCCTTCTCATCCTGCGGATCCACCTTCACGAAGGCCCGGATGCGGAAGCTGTCATCATCCTCCTCGCCGAACAGGTAGATCTCGGCCTTGTTTCGATAGACGTTGAAGCTGTCATTCCCGATGCCCCCAAACATGGTCGCGGCATGACTGACGCCGTTGCTCAGATAGCCGCGCGTGGTCAGCGTGGTCTCGAAATAATCCGACTCCTCCTCCAGGCCGTTTCGCGGATTGGTGCCGTCGCGAGGCGACCGGAAGACCTGACCCACCTGGAAGGAGTCGTTGCCCTCATCGCCGCGCAGCACCAATGGGGCGCTGGTGTCATCCAGGACGAAGGTGTCGTCTCCCGCACGACCGAAGACCGTGACCTGACCCCCAAACGTGCCGAAATAGCGCACGCGCTCGACATGACCGGCGGGCAGCGGTTGACGATCGGCATCCACCTCCACCGCCGCCACGGTGTGCGGGCGGAAGAGGAAGACGTCGGCGAGATTGGTCCCATACAGCAGCAACTGATCGGTGCCGGAGAGCGCGGGATCCCCGGACGCCACGGCGAGGTCGTTCACCGTGATGTCGGCGGTGCCTGTTCCCGCCAGGCCGATTTCGATCAGGTCGCTCCCCAGTCCCCCGTCCACCGTGAGCGCCGCGCCCACTCCATTGCGGAAGGTCTGGAATCCGATCTGGTCGAAATTGATGCGAATGTTGTCGCGACCGCTGCCGCCCTGGAGGGAGGTGACGCCCTGGATGCTGTTGAGGTAGAGCCGGTCGAGGTAGAGGTTGATCGGCGAGAGGTCGGGGCCGAGATCAATGTGCGTTGAGCCGGTGTGGGTGGACTCCACGTAGAACTGGTCATTCCCACTGCTCAGATAAAGCGCCAGATCTTCGAAAGCCAGGTAGGAAACACCGAGGGTCATTCCCAGTCCGGTCACGGTGTTGGCGGTCAAGGTCCCGCCCACCCCGACGGCATCCCCCAGATCGAACAAGCGCAACTGGTCGGCGGCACCTTCCCCTGCGTCGATCGTCAATCGTGGGTAACGAATCTCGTTGAGGGTGCTGGCGGTGGAGATCAAGTCACCCAGCCCGGTCTGGCTTCCCACGCGAACCAGGTCGTTGCCGGAGCCGGTCAGGACGGCCAACGGACCCGCGATGCTCTGGATGTGCACCGTGTCATTCCCGGCGGCGGTCTTCACCACCGTCGTAGCGACGAAGGTCGACGAGCCGTGCGTTCCGGTGACAGTCAGCGTGTCATGGCCCGATCCCAACTGCAGATCCAGTAGCGTGAAGTCAGAGTAATGGACCGAGCCCCCCGCGCCGAAGAAGCCCGTCACTGTCGTGGGCGAGAGTCCGCCGGCGTTCCCGGTGGAGTCGGCACTGTCGTCCAGTCGCAGCTCATCCGTCCCCGGACCTCCATCTAAAGTGAGGAGCGCGCGGATGCCGTTGGCCAGCGAAGGGAGCAGGGAGTCCACCGTCGCGCGACTCCCGAGGAGGATCGTGTCGTCGCCCGAGCCCAGGGCGACCTGGGTCGCGCCGGAGATGGCATTCACGGCAAGCCGATCGTTCCCTCCCGCGGTTTGGAGTTGGGTCGCCCGCGCATGCGTGCCCACCACGGTGAAGCGATCGGCACGATTCCCGAGCCTCAACTGAAGTTCATCGATGTCGGTGTAGGTGATCCCCGCCGCGGACTCCGTGCTCCCCGGCATGTCGAGTCCCCAGAGGCGTGTCGGCGTCAGGAATCCGACATCGTCCGGCCCCTCATCGAGGTCGTAGATCTCGACGACATCGGGGGCGTCGGTTCCGGTCAGGTTGAGTCGTCCAGCGATCCCGGAGAGATCGCCACCGAGGCCGGTTCCCACCGTGCTGCCCACGCGGAGGGTATTGGCCCCACCTGAGCCGGTCTGCAGGGTCGTGGTGACGCCTGCCAGGGTGCTGCGGACATTCACGACATCGGCGCGCGTCCCGAGTTGGAGGGTCACCGCCTCCACGCCGGCGTGGGTCACGCCGTTCGACGTCGCCGTGCTCCCGGGCATGTCCAGGCCCCAGATGCGTCCGCCCTCGAGGAACGCCGTCTCCGCGCCGTCCGTGTCAAAGTCCTGCAACACGAGGGCATCGGCGCCCTCCCCGCCCGTCACCACCAAGTGACCCGCGATCGCGTTCAAGCTGGAGGTCGCCTGCCCGGATCCGACGGTGATGGAGTCGCCTCCCGCTCCGGCATCCACGCGCACCAGGCTGCCCACCGGGGTCTGGCGGACGGCAACGGTGTCGGAACCGCCACGGGAATTCAGATTCAACGTGACGCTGCCCAACGCGGCCTGAGCTTGGGCAAAGCGGATGGCCACGCCCCCCTGCCGCGTCACCCGCAGCACGTCCACGTTCACGGCGTCGATGTTCTCGGTAAGCACCTCGATGGTGAAGGAGTCGCCCACCTCGGTGCCGTTGACCTCGAGGGTTTCCGCCGCGGCATCCTGGCCGAGGAAGGCGAAGATGTTGGCCAGGGCGGAGGTTCCCAGATCATTCACCACCACGGAGTCACTTCCACCGCCGACATAGACGTCAGATCGCTCGACGTTGATCGGGCGCAGCAGCACTCCACCCGCGGAGAGCTGGAAGCCATTGCCGGAGGTGGGCGCATTGAACTGCGCCAGATCCGCGCCTTCGGTGAGGGTGATGCGCACGCGGTCGAAGAGTCCGCCGCCTCCGTCCAGTTTCGTGTCCAATCCGTCGCCCGAGGTCCACACCAGGATGTCGTCCCCGAGGTCGCCCATGACCTCATCGATGCCGGCGCCACCGGTGAGAAGGTCCTGCCCCGCCCCACCGATCAACCGGTCGTCGCCGGTGCCACCGACGAGAGTGTCGTTGCCGGTACCGCCTGTGACGGAGTCGTTGTCCGGACCGCCGATCAAGGTGCCACCGGGCCCGCCCGCGACGAGGAGCACGTCGTTCCCCACGCCGCCGTCCATGGTCACGCCACCGGTGCCGAGGTAGACCAGCGTATCGGCACCATCCCCGCCTACCAACTGCGCTGGAACGGTGACCGAATCGTCGATCTGCAGGGTATCGTCGCCGGATCCGCCGTCGGCGTAGATCCGGGACACGCCGTAGTATTTCTGCTCGAAGCCGAAGGCGCTGACTTTGATGAAGGTGCCGCCGGCGTCAGACCCCTGCTCCACGTCGTAGTTCTCGTTCGCCTCGCTCGCGAGATCAGGCGAGTTGCGCGCGCCCGCGTTGGGCCCGGTGTTCAGTCGCAGGGTGCCGTCGGAAAGGCGCGTGGCCAGTACGGGATCAGGAGGGGCCTGCACCGCGCCAGGGGGGGAGATGGTGCCGATCTTGAAAGTGACGGTGGCACAAACATCGAACAGCCCAAGGTCCACACAGGCCCGGACCCGCGCGTACAAGCCGTTGCCGCTGATCTCGATCTCGGCGGACACTCTCACGCCGATGCGCACCCCTGCGATCTTCAACCCTGCGGAGCCCTCGATAAAGAAGCGGAATCGGGAACTGCCGAGCGTCAGGGAGGCATTGACCTCCAGGTAGGCCGGTCCCGCCGTGACGCGGAAGCCGCCGTACGCCGTGAACTCAAAGGTTCCGTTCGGGCGTACATACCCGTAGATCCCCACCGTCAGCGGTCCCACGGTGAGTTGCAGCGGGTCCGAGGCGGGAACGTCGATGCTGAAGCCACCGGCCCCGGCGGAGATCTTGATCGTGCCGGAGGCGACGAATCCCAGGATGTTGAGGCGTCCATTGAGCACGCTGACGCGGAGCGTCTGGCGGGGAATCAACGAACCGCCCACGGTGGCATTGGAGCTCGTGGTGTTGAGCTCGAGCATGAAGGTGCCGGAAATCTCGATGCCGCGGAACGGGACCATCGAAGGTCCGGTGCTGAGGGTCAGCACCGTTCTCAGGACCAATCCACTGGAACTGATGACGGCGTTGGCCACAAACGAAGCGCTGATGCCGAGGAGACGGAGGCGCGCGTTGATGTCGACCTTCAGCCCCGTGCTATCGACCTGGAACGTGAAACTTCCCTGGACCGTGATGATGCCGAGCAGTTCCAGGCTGCCCGCGATCGAGAGTTTGACATAGGGACCCGCGGGGAGACTGACGGCCAGACCGGCAATCGAGGAGATGGCTTGGCCGGTGGTGTTGATCTCGAGGGTGAATGTGCCGGAAAAATAGAATCCGGATCCGCTATAGCCCGCCGAGGCCTGGATGTTGATCCGCGCTGCGATGCCCGAGCGGTTGATCAGCAGCGCACCATCCGCTTCGAGCGAGAGGAGCGTGGTGCCGGCCACGATGGCTTTGAGGGTGGCGTCGGCGGCCACCTCGAGCCCCCCGGCTCCGATCTGCAAGGCAAAGGTGCCCTCCAACCGGAACCCGGAGTTACCTCCCAGCAGGAACTGCAGGTGCCCATTGATGAACAGACGAACGTACGGTCCGGCTGCCAGGTTCACGGTCGTGGTGCCCACGGTCGTGATCGCCTGGCCGGTGGTGTTCAGTTCGAACAGGAAGGTGCCGCCGAAACTGAAGCTGGAGGTCGACGCTGAAGCGCCCGCGCCCAGGGTGAGCTGGATCTTGGCCGCGATTCCCCCCTGGCCGATCAGCAGCGCGCCCACCGCGTTCAGCCCGAGAATCTTTTGATTGGAAACCCGCGCTTCGAGCAGGGCGTTGGCGGCGATGATGAGGCCGCGTGTGCCCACCTCGAGGAAGAACCCGCCGTTGAGATAGAAACCGGTGCCGTTGACGCCGAAGCCCAGCAACCCGCTGGCCGCCACGCGAACGTAGACCCCCGCCTGCAGCTCGGGCCCAGCCACCCCGGGGTCGAGATCGACCGCCTGGTTGGTGGTGTTCACTTCCAAGCTCAGGGAGGCGGCAAACTCGAAGCCGTTGCCGTTGAGAATGGACCCGCTGCCGACGCTCAGCACCAACCGGCCGGCGATGGTGTAGGGAACCGTGCTGCCGGTGCCCAGTTTGCGGATCTCCAAATCGCCCAGCGCCTCCAACCGGAGCAACGTCACGGGCGCGTTGGGACCCCCGGCACCGTCGAAGTCGACCACCGCAAGCAAAAGGCCATCCACGTGCACGTCGAATCCGTCCGGCCCCACGGCCAGGGACAGGTTTCCTTCGATGCGGAAGCCGGCCACGCCGCCCAGCGTGAACTGGAGGTAGCCGGAGGCGTCGAGACGCACGCCAGAGGCGATCGCCACCCCGCCAAGCGAACGCGTGGAACCGCCGGTGTTGATGTACAGCGCGAGATTGAGCGCCATCTCGAAGCCGGTGCCCTCGATGCGATCCACTCCGCCTTCGCCGAGATCCGACCCGGCGGGCGGGGTTCCAAACGTGATCTGGATGAAGCCCAGCAGCCCCTGACTGTCGAGTCGCAGACCCCCGCGCGCCGCGCCGTAGGTCGTGGTGCCGGACGACGCCACGACCTCGGCCAGGATTTCGAATGCGGAGGGGGACAGGGTAAACTCGAAACGGCCGCGCAGACTGAAGGGATCGCCCCCGGAGAGGGAGAACGCCAGCTCACCTCCGGCCGCCAGTCGCAGCGTGGAAGGCGCCAACCCGACGGTGATGGCCTGCAGCGATTTCGCGCCCGTGGTTGAATCGAAGGTGAAGGTCTGGATGCTCTTCTGCGTGGCGGCGGTGTTGAACTCGAGCAGGAACGAGGCGGTCAGGTGGAAGCCCAGCGGGGAGCCGGGCACCAGTTCGTTGGGGGTGCCGGCCTTCAGGGACAGCTCCGCGCGACCGTAGACGCCGTCCTGATCGATGGCGAACGCGGCGGATCCGCTCAGCTCGAAGAGCGGCGTGCTGGATCCCGGGAAAAAGATCGAGGTCCCCACCGCGGCCTGCACCTCAAGCTTGGAAGTGCTTACCGCCAGACGGAAGCGTCCGGTCAGGGTGATGGAGTCCAGCAATTCCAGGTCGCCCGCGGCGCCAATCGTGAAATGGGGAGCATAGGTCCCGCTCGTGTCCTCCACGAGCAACGGCGAATTCACGTCCGCGGGTGAGTAGGCCTCGTTGACGCGCGGCGGACGGCCGAACACGCGCACGGAGTCCATCTGCACGACCGGGCGCAGGAAGCTCGGCACGGTGATGTCCACGTCCTCGCCGAACGTGTTTACAAACGCCTCCAGGTTCCCGCTGATCAGCACGCCGGGAAGCGTGATGTTGGCGCCCAGCTTGTACTTGCCGGCAAACCCCGTTTCCAGGCCGTCGATCCGGATCAACATCGCGCTGGTCGACCGGATCTCGAAGATCTTCTGGCCACCGGGCGAGATGCGCAGCAGGCCGTCCTGGAACAGCTCGAACTGGTTGGTGGAGATCTTCAGCGAGAACGCGCCCGTGGCTCGGAACCACTCAGGTCCCATCTGCGTCTTCTCCGGGTTCGTGTAGGCGGGGAAACGGAAGATCGCCTGTCCGAACGCGCCGATGAGGAGGGTCTTGGGTTGGAGCTGGAAAGTCTGAGTCTCCGTCCGCAACAGGAACCGGAGATCGGATCCCGTACCGGATCCCAGGGAGGAGACGTCCTGGAGCTGGATGAAGTACTGGTGCTCGAGAGTCTTGCCCGGGTTCGCCGGATCAGGAGCCTCGTCATTGATGCGCCAGAGGACGCCTTCGATGATCGTGGTGAGGCGCGGGGCCGTGAGCGGACGTCCCGCTGCGGTGAAGGCATCCGAGATCAGGGCGGGCAGGTTCCCTCCGTCGAGTTCACTGGCCAGGGTGGTGGAGGCGTTCACCCGAATCACTTCGGCGAGGGTGTTCCGCAGTTCGTCACCGGGGATTCCCGCCAGGGTGATGGTCTCGGTTTTGAGACTGCGCGTGGTGTTGATTTCCAGCAGGCCCGCGAGCTTGAGATCAATGCCCAGGTTCTTCAGCGCCTCGAGATTCGACTCCAGCTTGACCACGCCCCACAGCTTGGGCAGCTCGATGTTGAACGGCGCGCTGTTCAGATCCCCGCTCGAGATCGGAACGCCGAGATCCACCAGCCACCCGCCGACCGTCACGGCGTCGGGATCAGGCAGACGCGCACCCGTCAGTGGATCGACCGGGAAGGTCGTATCCAGCACGAATCGCCCGGCCACCGATCCGAGATTGCCCAGGTAGAACACGCGGAAGGTGCCATCGAAATCCAATTGGAAGCGCAGCCCGCCGGCGGCAGATCCATTGGAGTCGAGCGCTTCGAACAACACATGGCCGCGGATCTCGAGGAGTTTTTCGCCGTTGGGCAACGCGCCCGCCAGGTCAAGCGTCACCCCTCCCTCGAGTTCGATGAAGAAGCTGGTCGAGGGTTCGCGCACCACGAAGTCCAACGCGTAAGCCCCACTCTGGTTCCCTTCGGAATCCTGCCAATCGGCCACCGAAACCTGCACCGTTCCCAAACCAAAATCGCCCGTCAGCGCGTAGCGGTAGGCGCGGCTGCCATCGTCCACGGTGACCTGGAACGCCGTCGTGGCGGTTCCGACCTCGGCGTCGAGGAGGTACGCCTCACCGGAGGCGTCATCCACGACCCGCCACACCGAGCCAGGGCGGAGTGCGGTGACCGTCACGTCGTCGCCCAGGTCGAGATCACCGCTGAACAGCGCGGCGACCTCCACGGGAAGTGAACCGGCATCCAGGGTCGAGGCCCAGGTAGTGCCGTCGGCCACGGAGAGTTCCGCGGCGGGCGCTGCAGTAACGACCAGGATTCCTGAGCCCGCGGTCACGCCACTTCCCGCTCCCGCGAAATTGAGGACGGGAGCCGAGGAGGGTGCGCTCGCGCCCTGAGTGGGACGGAACAGGACATCCACCGACCGGCTGCCTGAGGGATAGAGGTCGGAGGCGCCTGAGTTCAGGCTGCTGTTCAGATAGGTCACTCCGGAGGCGAACGTGACGACCGAGGTCACGGGCTTCTCGATCACGAACGTCTCGGATTCCTCCACGTTGCCGATCGAGCTCGAATCCCGGAACGAGTTGTCCAGGAACTTCACCACCGCCACGCCGGTGGCGAGGTTGCCGCTGAACTCGTAGCGGAACAGCCCGGCGGCCGGGGCCTCGGGATCGTCCGCGGCCAGGGGATCCGCCGAGACCGTCAGCTGGGAGCCATCGGCCAGCCAGATTTCCAGCTCGGGAGCCGTGTCGTAAATGCTGGTGACGTCCAAAGCGGTCCCGAGACCCGGCACGAAGCGGACATCCACATAATTGCGCTGGAGTACCGTCCACCCAATGGTTCCGCCGGACACCGGGCTGACGAGGTCGGCGGTGGATCCCTCCACCACGAAGGCCACCGTCTGCGCGTTGTTGGTGGCGCCACTGCTGTCGGTGAGGCTGCCTCCCGCGAA